>JBDSWH010000297.1:0-3540 GCA_039926785.1 Gammaproteobacteria bacterium | reverse complement strand
CAGGAGCGCCGTCGGCCGGGTGTAATCCACGGTCCGATAATCATCAGCGGTCTGTGATAAATGCGCTGCAATGATCTGAAATCCATTAGCTTTTAGTGCCTCCACCGCGGGTGGCAGTTCCCGGTAGGCGTGCACGCCCACGCGGGGCGCGGTACCGCCGGAGATACCCCGGGCGCGTTTGAAGCTGCTGTGTGGGCCGACCACGTGGATCTCGAACACCCCCACCGCGTCGCAGGTTCGCATCAGCGCGGAGATGTTATGGGGCTTGTGGACGTCGTCGGCGAGCACCGTCAGATCGGGCTGGCGGCGGGCGAGGGCCGCCTTCAGTGTGCGGAATCGTTCCGGAGTCATGGGGCTATTATCGCCACGTTCGGGACAGGTGGAGGTCTGGGGTCGTGGCCCGGCTGCATGGGGGCAAGAACGCCGCCAAGTTCGAGGCGGCGATCCTGCCATTGCTGAACAGTCCTTCGTTGTGTGGTCGTTGGGCTAGAATGCCGGCGCCGCGCCCCGGTAGCTCAGGGGCTAGAGCGCTCGCCTCCTAAGCGAGAGGTCCCAGGTTCGAATCCTGGTCGAGGCGCCACCTTCAACGGACTGTATCCATGACCTGGCTTCTCCTCCTGGCGTCCCTCGTCGCGATTCTGGTGGCGGCGGAGTTGTTCACCAACGCGCTCGAGCACCTTGGCGAGAGCCTGAAGATCTCGGAAGGGGTTACGGGCTCGCTGTTTGCCGCGGTGGGCACGGCGCTGCCAGAGACGATGGTGCCGGTACTCGCGCTGGTGGCAGGTACCGACGACTTGGCGCTGAATCTGGAAATTGGCGTGGGTGCGATTTTCGGTGCGCCGCTCATGCTGGCTACCCTGGTAATGAGCCTGACGGGTCTTGCCGTCTTCCGGTCGCGTGGATGGGATGGGCTCGTGACGCCCGAGTTGTCCGGATTTAGCCGGGACCTGAGCGTGTTTCTCGGCGCCTTCCTGCTGGCCGGCGCCGCGCTGCTAATCCCCCCGGACTGGGCCTACGCCGGGCAGCTGCGGGCCGTGGTGGCGATCACCCTGGTCCTGGGCTACTTCCTGCATGTGCTGATCACGCTGCGCAGTTCGTCGGCGCTCGTGGAGCAGGGCCATGCCACCACGGCGCACCAGGCGATGTTTCTCGCGCGTCTGGGCCTGCCGACCAACCGGGCCGTTATTCTCCTGCAACTGGCGCTGGGGCTCGGGCTCCTCGTGGCCGGAGCCAAGGGCTTCATCTTTGGCGTGCATGCGTTGTCGGCACATCTCGCCATCTCGGCGCTGATCCTCGCCATGCTCATCATTCCCATTGCTACCGAACTGCCCGAGAACGTGAACAGTGTGCTTTGGATCCGGCGGCGCAAGGACACACTCGCCATGGGTAACATCACCGGCGCCATGGTGTTCCAGGGCACCACCTTGCCCGCACTCGGGCTGCTGCTCACGCCCTGGCAGCCCCAGCCCGTCGTCATCGGCGCCTTCGCCATCACGGTGGTCGGCGCCGGCTGGCTGCGCCTGCAGGCCGCCCGGGCCCGCCTGAAAGTCTGGCATCTCGTGATCAACGGCCTGTTGTACGCCGCGTTCGTCGCGCTCGCCCTGACCGCACTGGCATGACGCGGGCGTGGCGCCGATGACGACAATTCTCATCACGGGCGCGAGCCGTGGACTCGGTCTCGAACTGACGCGCCAGTACGCCGCCGACGGCGCGACGGTGATTGCCACCTGCCGCCAACCTGCCCGGTCTCCCGAACTGGCCGCGCTCGCCGCCAGTCAGCCGGACCGGATCCGGGTCGAGCCGCTCGACGTCACCGATCACGCGGCGGTCGATGACCTAGCTGCGAGGTATCGGGGCCAGCCGGTCGACATCCTGATCAACAACGCAGGGGACATCGGTCCCCGGGACCCGGACCGGACCCGGCTCCACGAGCAGCAGCTCGGGACGCTCAACTACGCCGAGTGGCGGCGGGTTCTCGAGATCAACACCCTCGCGCCGGCGAAGGTCGCGGAGGCCTTCGTCGAGCACGTGGCCGCCAGCGTCCGGAAGCAGATGATTTTTGTGTCCAGCACCACCGGCTCCAACGTGGAGGGCGTGTACGCAACTTTCGCCTACTGCTCCAGCAAGGCCGCGCTGAACAAGGTGGTGACCATGCTCGCCATGGCTCTGCAGGTGCGGGGCATCACCTGCGCGGCGGTGTGTCCGGGCTATGTCAGGACGGCGCTCGGTGGCGACGCGGCGAGCCTCTCGGTGGAAGAGAGCATCACCGGGCTACGCCGGGTCGTCGCGGGTCTGCGGCTCGAGCGCACGGGCAGCTTTACCCGGTACAACGGCGAGACGATCGCCTGGTGACGCGCGTCAGCGCCCCGCCTGGTGCCTGGCGAGCGCCTCCAGGTGCGCCATATTGATGTGCACGTTCAGCCAGCGGGTCGCCCTGGCCGTCGAGCCAGCCGTCGCGTCAGCGGGCGCGAAACCGGGCAACGGTTCGCCGTTCCGTGAGTCGGGCAGCGCCTCGCCCCCCAGGATCAGCCGGGTCAGTTCCCCTTCGACTGCCAGGCGCAGTTTTGGCAGCAGTTCCTGCTCGGTCGTGCCCGTCAGGTCGCAGTTCGCGAGGTCGGGCGCCACCGCGCGCAGCTGCCCGTCCACGGTGGTCAACAGGGCAATGGCGAATAGCATCGGGTGGCAGCCGGAACAGGGGACGGCGGCGTTATACGCTGTGCGGCGAATGGAGGCAACGGCCGCGTCGCGGCCCCGGGTGCAGATCCGGGTTGCCACGCAGGGCGAACCCTGCGGATGATTCACTCCATGGACGCCGCGAAGGACAGCCGCACGGCCCTTTGGGCGGGCATCGCCTTCAGTCTCGCCTTCACGGTCCTCATCTGGTACGCGGGCGGGCACTGGCTGCAACCGGGCGCGCTGACGCCCGACCGGCCCGGCTTCTGGTACGAGTGGCAGCTGGTCACGCCCACCTTCGCCTCCCGGGCGACCGCCTGGACCGGCTACCTCCTGCACCAGTGCTCGATCTGGTGGCTCGTCTGGTCGGCGCAGAAGCAGCGGCCCGGCTACACCGCCGGCCTCCACCGCTTCAATGTGCTCGCCCTGGCGGTGAATGCCCTGTTCATCACCCTGCATTTCGTCCAGACCCAGGTCTGGTACGACGGTCTCGCCCAGGACGTGCACGAGTCCACGGCCCAGTGGTCCGTCATCGTCCTGCTGATCGCCGTGCTCCTCATGGAGAACAAGCGCCGCGGCCTGGTGTTTGGCGTCGGTTCGACGTGGGTCGAGAAGGCGGGCCCGTTCGTTCGCCGCTACCACGGCTACTTCTTTGCCTGGGCCACGATCTACACGTTCTGGTATCACCCGATGGAGGACACCTGGGGTCATCTCGTCGGGTTCTTCTACATGTTCCTCCTGATGCTCCAGGGTAGCCTGTTCTACACGCGGGCCCACGTGACCCGCCGGTGGACCGTGGTGCTTGAAGTGACCTTCGCCCTGCACGGGGCGATGGTGGCCTACCTGGCGGGGCAGGGCTGGCCGATG
>JBDSWH010000296.1:0-2928 GCA_039926785.1 Gammaproteobacteria bacterium | reverse complement strand
TCGATGTGGAGCCCCTGCTTGGTCAGCGACCGCGCCTTCACAACGGCATCGATCTCTTCAACGATGAACCGCGCCGATGCTGAGGGGTCGGCATGGTTTCGGGCCCACGGTACGCCGGCCAGCACATGCTCGACAGCCGGCAGCAGATCCGTTCCGCGTCGTGACGTCCGAAGCGGCAGGTCTCCCGGCAGCGGCGCCGAGTGGCTTTCTCCCTGTTCGTCCGCCACGGTCGAAAACTCGACGTCCCGGTTTACACCCACAGTCTTGAAGACCTTGCGGGTGAGCGAGTTGAAGAACGTGGCGTCGAACTTCCGGTCGGGACAGGTGGCGATCAGGCTCGCGAACTCGGTCTTGATCTCACGCCACATGGTCTCCTCGGCGATGTGCCTGCCCAGGTGGCCGACGAGATCGGCCAGGCACTTCTCCACGCGGCGGTCATAGAGCTCGATGCGCTCGACGGCATCGCGCTGGCCCAGTTGCCACTCGCGTTCCACGAAGCGCCGTTCCGCCCGTCGGGTGATTGTCCGGAAGGTGTGGTTGTAGTCCTCGAAAGCCGCGAAGATCCCGGCCGCGGTCCGGCAGGCGAGGTCCTGCGCCATGGCCGCCGGACTACCGCCGTCCATGGATCAGAACCGTATTCATTGGCCTAGTGGCCGCCGGCGCCATGGAATTGCTCGGACTCGGTGCTGCCCTTCATCGCGGTAGTCGACGTATCGCCCGAAATCACGGTCTGCACAGCGTCGAAGTAGCCGGTGCCCACGAACGCCTGGTGCTTTGCCGCGCGGAAGCCGTGCTTCTCGTTGGCAAACTCCCGCTCCTGAAGTTCCGAGTAAGCGTGCATGCCCGTCTGCTTGTAGGCCCGGGCCAGTTCGAACATGGACAGGTTGAGGGCGTGCCAGCCGGCCAGGGTGATGAATTGATACCGGTAGCCCATGGCGGCCAGTGACTCACGAAACTCCTTCAGCTTCTCGGCGGGAAGGTTGGCCTTCCAGTTGAAGGACGGTGAGCAGTTGTAGGACAGCAGCTTGCCGGGGAACTTGGCGTGAATGGCCTTGGCGAACCGCTCGGCCTGGGCCAGATCGGGCTTGGACGTTTCGCACCAGAGCAGGTCGGCATAGGGAGCGTAGGACAGTCCACGGTCGATGGCCTGATCAAGGCCCGCGCGCACCTCGAAAAAGCCATCGCCCGTGCGGCTACCCGTCAGAAACTTGCGATCGCGCTCGTCGTAGTCCGCCTGCAGGAGATTAGCTGCGTCTGCGTCGGTGCGTGCGATGAGAACGGTCGGCACGTCCATGACGTCGGCAGCAAGTCGCGCGGCTACCAGCTTGTTGACGGCATCCTGAGTCGGTACCAGCACCTTGCCACCCATGTGGCCGCACTTCTTGGCGGAAGACAGCTGGTCCTCGAAATGCACGCCGGAAGCGCCCGCACGGATCATGGCCTTCATCAACTCGAACGCATTGAGGTTGCCGCCGAAGCCAGCCTCAGCGTCGGCAATGATGGGTGCAAGCCAATCGATGCTGGTATCACCATCCATGTGGTGGATCTGGTCGGTGCGCAGGAGCGCGTTGTTGATGCGCTCCACCATCTTAGGTACGGAGTCGACTGCATACAGGCTTTGGTCGGGGTACATGTCGCCGCTGCTGTTGCCGTCGCCTGCCACCTGCCAGCCGGAACAGTAGATGGCCTTCAGGCCGGCCTGCACCTCTTCGACCGCCTGGTTACCCGTGAGTGCGCCGAGGGCCGAGACCACTTTTTCAGACTGCAGCAGGCGCCAGAACTTCTCGGCGCCAAGTCGAGCCAGGCTGTACTCGATGCGGACTGACCCGCGCAATCGGACGACGTCCTTCGCAGAATAGGGGCGCGTGATGCCCTTCCAGCGGGGGCTATCGGTCCAGTCTTTCTGCAGTTGTTCGGCGGAATTTGCTGTGGTCATGGGTCTGCTTCCGGTTAATTTCAGGATTCAGGAACGGGCATCAGGCTAGCCGCTCGTAGGCCGGCAGAGTAAGGAACTCGTCGAAATCAGGCTTGCGGATCATGTCGCCGAAGAGCGCGGCGGCCGCCTCAAACTGGCCGCGGGCAAATCGTTCAGGGCCAACCTCCCGAGCAATCACCTGCATTTCCTCGACCAGCGTGGTATCGAAGCGCTTGGCGGTAATCGGCTGGCCGTCGTCGGTCCGGGCGCCGTGGCGAACCCACTGCCAGATCTGGGCTCGCGAAATTTCCGCCGTTGCCGCGTCTTCCATCAGGTTGTACAGGGGTACGCAGCCCTGCCCGCCCAGCCACGCTTCCACATATTGCACACCAACCCGGATGTTGTGGCGCAAGCCGGAGTCGGTAATGAGCCCATCAGGCACACGCAGCAGGTCCGTCGCCGCAACCGACGCGTCGCTACGCAGGACATCAATTTGGTTCGGGCCATTCATCACGGCGTCGAAGGCCTCAAGAGCGATTGCTGCAAGGCCCGGGTGCGCGATCCAGGTGCCGTCGTGTCCGGCGCGGGCCTCACGGAGTTTGTCGGCCCGGACTCGGCCCATAGCCGCCTCGTTCGCCACGGGATCGTTCTTGATGGGAATCTGTGCAGCCATGCCCCCCATGGCGTGGGCACCACGCCGATGACAGGTCTTGATGAGCAAGTCCACATAGGATTTCAGGAAGTGACGCTCCATTGTCACGGTGCCCCGGTCGGGGAGCACGAAATCAGCGCGATTCCTGAATTTCTTGATGAAGCTGAAGATGTAGTCCCAGCGCCCGCAATTCAGGCCCGCAGAATGCTCGCGCAATTCGTAGAGGATCTCGTCCATCTCGAACGCGGCGGTGATCGTCTCGATGAGCACGGTCGCACGGATGACACCGTGCTCGAGACCGAGCGCGATCTCCGAGAAGGTGAAGATGTCGTCCCAGAGTCGTGCTTCGAGGTGATTCTCG
>JBDSWH010000295.1:0-8753 GCA_039926785.1 Gammaproteobacteria bacterium | reverse complement strand
ATCGCGCCTGAAGGCGCTCCTACGGACGCTCCTAGAGCAAGCACCACCGTGCGGCTCACCGGACCTGCCGGCTCCGCCGGGTACTGCAGTACGATCGCCAGCGGACTGCCCGACGCCAGCTGCTCGTAACCTCGAGCCGCGTCGTCGATGCGGCAGCGCTCGCTGATCAGTGCGTCCACCTCGAGCTTCCGTGCCGCCAGCAGGTCGAGTACGGCCTCGAAGTTCCTCTGCTCTGTCCAGCGCACGAAACCCAGCGGGTAGTCCCTGCCCTGCTCCTCATAGGCCGGGTCGTAGCGCCCCGGCCCGTAGGAACAGGACACCTGGAACGACAGTTCCTTCTCGTAGAAATCAGCGCGGGAGAGTTGCAGCCCGGTGACGCCGACCAGAACGATCCGGCCGCGCTTCCGGCACATCAGTGCCGCCTGGTGCATGGGCTCGTTGCTCGGTGTGGACGCCGTGATGACCACGGCATCCATGCCCCGGCCGGCCGACACGCGGCGCGCAGCCTCCAGCGGATCTTCCCCCGCCGACAGGACGCAGGTCTCCGCGCCGAAGGTCCGTGCGAGCGCCGCGCGGGCCGGATCAGGATCGATGCCGAGGACACGGCAGCCATTGGCCCGGAGCAGCTGCACGGCCAGCAGTCCGATCAGGCCGAGGCCGGTGACCGCGACGGTTTCCCCCAGGGTCGGCTGGACGAGCCGGATACCTTGTAGCGCGATGGCGCTGACGACCGTGAAGCTGGCCGCCTCGTCGTCCACCCCGTCGGGGATCGCGGCGCACAGGTTCTCGGGAACGCACACGTACTCGGCGTGGGGCCCGTTCGAGACCACCCGGGCACCCACCTGGAAGCGCGTGACGCCGGTGCCGATCTCGACGACCACGCCCGCATTGCTGTAGCCGAGGGGAATGGGCTTGTCGAGCTTGGCCTGCACCGAGCGCATCGTGGGTCCGATGCCATCGGTCCGCAGCTTGTCGATGACCTGCCGCACCTTGTCCGGCTGCTGACGGGCCTTGTCGAGGAAGTTCGCCCGACCGAATTCGAGCAGCATGCGCTCGGTGCCGGCGGACACCAGCGACGACCGGGTGCGGATCAGAAGACAACCCGCGCGCACGAGCGGCACGGGGACCTGCTCGACGATGGTGTCGCCCTGTTTGAGGTCCTGGAGAATCTGTTGCATATACGCGGAAAGCCTAGCACCGGAGGCAATTAACTACTGGTAATACTTCAAGATTATCGGGACTCGACCAGCAGAAAATCCCGGCCGAGTATGGTGAATTTCCCGGTACCAAAGTTCAACGGCGCCGATGCAGCTCCCGCCCTGGGCCCGAACACGCCAGGATTCAGCAGGCTGGCTATCGCGCCGGAGTCCAGCTGGCGGGGTTCCGTACCGCGATTGGCGAGAACGAGCAGCACCCGCCCGGTCTGCTCGTGCACGTAGGCACTCGCCAGCATCGGGCTGTCCCGCCACGCCCGCGTCAGGTCCCAGTAGCCGACAAAGCGGCTGTCCGCCACGCCGAACCGGTACAGCCGCCGATAGATTTCCTGCCGGTCCGCCAGTGGCGCCAGGGTCCAGACCGGAATGTCGTGGATGACGGCGAGAGCCATGAAATTGCGCCAGGCCCGGTGGTAGTCGGGGGAGGCGAGCCAGTCGGCGGAATCGGCCAGCATGTACCGCAGAGGCCGTTGCTTGACGAGTGCGTCGGACCACAGTTCCTCGAGCCAGATCGTGGGAATGCCGAAGGCACCGGGCGAGTAGGTTGACCGGACGGTGTCCAGGTCGAACGTGCCCTGATAGTCCAGGTTCTTCAGCAGGTGGGTCGAGTCTTCCCCTTGCACCATCCCTGTGACGAACGTAAACGCCGGGATCACCTCGCCGGAGGTGTTGTGCGCGTAGATCAGCGGTGCCTCCCCCGTCTTGAGGTAGAGCATCGTGGCGAGGCGCTTGAAGAAGCTGCGCATGGCGAGGATGTCGGTGGCCGCGCTGCCAGCAGCCGCGCCGGGTGGCAGCTGCGCCGGATTCGTCGACCCCACCGGCAGCGCCTGGTCGAAATAGAAACCCCGGACCTTGATGCCATCCGCGACACTGCTCAGCCGCGTGAGCAGGTAGTCGGCAAAGCCCGGAGCCCGGAGTGACAGCAGCGCCCGGGCGTAGCCGATGCGGTAGGGATTGTCCGAGCCGGGGGTCGTGTCACGCCTCGGCGACACCATCCACTGCTGTTCGTACGTGCCGATCTCCGGATCCAGGAAGGAAAGGCTGCGCAGGGACGTGTAGGGAAACCGCTCCATGCCCTGGCGGCGGGCTCTCAGCACCGAGGCGGCATTGGCGGCGGCTCCGGGATAGGCCTGGACGTCGCCGGGCGTCAGCCGGGCTTTGGCGCCGGGCGGGTACTCAAGGGACGGCAGGGCGTAATGCGCGGTTGCGTCGATCCACCACAGATTCCGGTTCCCCTCCTCGGTCGCGTTCCTGCTGGTGTAACGGTCCCGGCGAAAGTCGCCACCCAGTTCCCGAACGGGCGTCGCCAGAAAGGCGAACTGGAAATGCCGTGGTGAGTTGAGCCGTTGACGTTTCGCCACCAGGGGCTGGGTCACACGGATGCTGTCGCCGGCACACTCGAATATCGTCTGGGGATCAGCGCCCAGGGCTGCCTTGTCCATGACGTCGGCAAACCACCAGAACGACGCCGCGGGATAGGCAAACCCGATCGCGTTCTTGTACGGCCCCCGGTAGCACTCCGGGACAAAATCCGGCTGGAAGCTGTACACGGTGGCCGGATCGAAGCCCATGGCCTTCATGTCGCGGTTTCGGGGCACCGTCATCCGGACCGTGAGGCTGTCGAGAGTGACCGCACCGCCGGGCGCAAGGTCGACATCCACCACGGCCACGCCGTCGTACTCGACCCGGGTATGGACTTTGATGGCCACACCGGGAATCGATGTCGAATCGGCCTGGATCTCGGCGTGGTGATCCACGCCCACGACCACCTGGGGTGTCGCTCGTACGGTGGTCGCAACCCCGCCAACCACAGCGACCAGCTCCATGGAATCAAGCACCCTTTGGCGGCCCGAGTCGATCGCCACAGGCAGCGCCCCGCCCGACCAGTCGTAGATCCTGGCCGCGCCCAGTTCGATTCGGGTACCGGACACCCGAACGGGTGCAAAGCCGGGCAGGACAACCTCTTCGCGACCCAGCTGGCTGTCGAGCCAGGCGAGCTCACCGGTCCCGGCGCGCGACTGGCCAATGGGGGCAACGCAGATCAGGGCTGCAATGTTGAGCAGTACTTTCATAAAATTTTCGCCGGGCACACGGCGAAGTCTACAAACTATCCGGGTACCCGGCACGGGCCGGATTGGCTCGCAACCTTGCCTAGCCGTCACACTCCGGAAGTCCCGGATGCGGTAGCATCGTCACTCCGTCCCCGGCGACCCCTGAGGTACGTTGCGGAGCGCTAGCCCGTCCCAGGCGGCACCCCAGGACATCGCGAATGTCGAAATCCCCACCCAGCGGCACTCAATCTGGCGTAATCCGGGCGATTTTGCCGTGGGGAGACTTGCGATTCTGAAGAGCGAGGACAAGCAGGCCAGCGACGGCAAGGCCGCCGCCACGGTTGTTACGCCCCCGGGTGGCGCCGCCAAGGGCCGGCAGGCGACCCTGCGGTTCGGCATACAGCGCAGGGCACCGCTCGTGACCCTTCTGGTTGTGAGCATCGTGGTCGTTCTGCTGTTCCTGGCATCCACCACGGGCAACTCCTCCCTGATCGGTAAGACCCTCGCACCCTCGATCGTCGTGCTGATCTGGCTGGCCTGCTATCTGGTGAGCACCTATCTCGCGTTCGGCACCGTTTACCTGTTTGCCACTGCCTATGTCGTCTGCCTTTTCATGTTTCATATGGGGCTGTTCCTCCAGGACGGGCTCGGCTTCATCAAGCTGATTACCTGGAAGGGCGAGATGGGCGAATGGGCCGTTCGCGCCGGCTGGTACACCAACCTCGCGCTGGCCTGCTTCGGTATCGGCTTTGCCACCAACGGCCTGGCCTCCCGGCGCCAGGCCATGCCAACACCGGTGACCATCAACACCGTCGCCCCACAGAACCTGGCCTGGCTGCGGGACCAGGGACTCGGCCTGCTGATTGCCGCGATCTTCCTGCTGGCCGCGGCGATCGCCACCTCGGGCAACCTCCTTGCCCTGACCCGGCTGCAGTTGTTCCACCTCTCGGATACGCGGTTCATCAGCGTCTTCTCCATGATGGCGCCGGGTGCCGCCACGGCGCTGCTTCTGGGCGCCCGGACCCGCAAGCAGAAAATCCTGTCCTACGTCGTCGGCGTCGTGGTCATGTTGCTGTTCCTGTTCTCGGGCCAGCGGAGCACGGCACTCTTTCCGGCTTTTGCCGCCGCGATCGTCTGGACCAAGACCGGGCGGCGAATCAATCCGGTAGTCGCCGCGGTCGCCATTCTGGGCACGCTCCTGTTAATCCCGATGATCGGGTATCTGCGGGACGTGGGAACCTACGGCGACATCGCCAGCACCAAGGCCATCGAAAGCGCCGCCAAATATGCGAATGTAAGTGGTGCACTGGGCGAAATGGGCGGAAGCATCGGCCCCCTGATGTACACGCTCAAGTTCATCCCGGATGAGGAGCCCTATCGCTACGGCTCCACCTACCTCGACTACGTCATGGACGTGCTTCCAAACATTGGCTTCTCGCCCGACCGGTCAACCTCGCGCGCGGCCGCCGAGGACCTGCTGCGGACACTGCCCGAGGACCAGGCTCTCCTGAAGATGAATCCGGGGGACTGGGCCAGTTATCACATCATCAAGAACCAGTTTGCCTCCGGCGGTGGCGCCGGGTACAGCGGCGTCGCGGAACCTTATTTCAACTTCGGATTGCCCGGTGTGATCATTTTCTTCGTGGCCCTTGGGGCATTGTTGTGCAGGCTGGACTGCCTGCCGCTGATACTTCATCGGGCCTGGCTGGCATTCGGTGCAGTGATTTTCTGGCACCTGCTGCCCACGGTCCGCAACGGGCTTGCCATTTTCCTCAAGCCGGCCGTATTCGCGATCATCGTGCTGCTGATCTGGAAGCTCGTGCGGCGCTTCGTGCCCATGGCGGCGCCGCGGCCGGCCAGGAAACCCGTGCCCGTGGGCCACGCTCCCCCAACGGGCGACCAACAGTCCCGGGTAGAGCCGCGGCCGGCCGGTGTCAGGCGCCGTTGATGACCGGGTTGGACACCCCGTCCAGTTCGTCCCGCCGGCGGGAAGCCAGCAGCCTGTAAGCGGCGGCGTACGTGCAGGCAACCCGCGTCATATCAAAATGCTTCTCGATGCGCGCCCGCATACGGCCCCCCACGGTCCGGCGGGCGTTCGCGTCGTCAACCAGCGACAGCAGCCTGGAATACAGGCCCTCCCGGTCACCGGGATTCACCAGCAGGGCCGCGCCCTCGGGGCCCACGAGCATCGGGGTGCCGCCCACCCGGGTGCTGACGACAGGCAAACCGGCCGCCATGGCCTCCAGGATCGCATTCGAATTGCCTTCCCGCGCGGAGGTGAGCACGAACACATCCATCTCACCGAGGCGGTCGCGGACATCTTCCACATGCCCCCGGAATTCCACCGACCCGCCAATTCCCAGCTCCGTGCACAGCGCCTTCATCTCGTCCTCTGCCGGACCGTTGCCCCACAACTCCAGGACGGCGGGCACCGAGGCCTGGCGCACCACGCCCTGCCAGGCATGCAGCAGATCGTCGATCCGCTTCTCCGAACTCAGGCGACCCACGAAAACTACGCGGCACAGGGCCGCAGCGTCGGGGCGAACCGCCCCGGGAATCAGGCGTATCCCGTTGGGGGTGCGTAGCACCCTGCCCATCGGGAAGTCCACGGCCTTCAGCTCGCCAACGCTCTCCGCGGACATGGCGACAACGGCATCGGCCAGCTTGAAAATCGCCAGCTTGGTCCTCCCGAACGAGGAGCCAACCATCCCCGGCAGCGAGTGCGAGCCAACACTGGACAGCTTCACCAGCACCGGCTTGCCCAGCAACCGGGCGGCCACGATTACAAACGCACCAAACCAGCTGAACTGGTGCAGATGAATGACGTCGTAACTCCTGGACTGCGCCCGGAGCACTGCCAGCACGTCGAATGGAGTCCGCACGAAGCGCAGCAGCTTCCTTTCCGGCCAGGGAATGCGGTGAACGACGATTCCCTCCACGGTTTCCTTGCCGGTCTGGTCGGGGGAATTCACGCCGGACAGCGCCTGCACTTCGAGGCCAAGGGCTGTCAGCGCCTTGGCGAGTTCGTGGGACTGGCGCTCCAGCCCGCCCAGCACCGGGTACGGATAGTGGGGCACGGCCATCAGGACCCGCGTGGGACGACTGTCAGTGTTCAATGCCCCAGTTCCATGGCGAGTACAGGTCGATTCTCCCGAATGATGGCCCTAAGATGCCGTCAGTTCCGGCTCAGGGCGGCCCACAATGCTTAGGCTCGTACGCGTCAACGTCAAACCCGGCACCCGCTTCAAACGCTTCTGGGTGCCGTCGCTGGACAACATCTGCGAATTGTCGCAGGCGCGGGCAAAGAATCCCACCGCGGGAACCAGCGAGGAGGTCCAGGGCGTCACGGACCTGATCGGTCACGTCCGCATTGGCGGAACGAACAAGTCCACCGCATCGGCTCGCCTCGCGCAGGCGGATGCGGCCGTTATGGCCGCGCTCCTGCAGCAATCCCTGCCCGGGGACGCTGCGGCGGAGTTACGCTTTCTCGACGTGGGCTGCTCCGCTGGCACCACGTCGCTCGAGACCGTGGAGCGCATTGAGCGGGCGCTGGCCCGCCCGGTTTCCGCCTGGCTCATGGACCGCTATATCTGGATCCGGCGCGCGGCTGGCGGCGGACTGGTTGAATACACGAGCAGCGACGACCAGCTGGTCATGGTCCGCCGGGGGCGACTGGCCCTCGCTCCGGCTCCCGCCTCCTTCCTGCTGGCTCCGGCCACCAACGCACTCGTGGCGGCGTATCTCGGACGGACGGGAATTCGGCGCGGGATGCAGGAAACCGGCCGGTTCCCCCTGCTGTCCCCCCACGTCATGGCGCGACCGGACCTGAAATTCCGGGAAGGTAACGTACTGGTGAAGATCCCGGAGTTCGTCGGCCGCATGCACCTGGTGCGTGCCGCGAATCTGTTGCACGCCGACTATTTTTCCGTCCCACAGCTCCAGGTAGCCATCGGGCATCTTGCGGCCTACCTGATGGATGGCGGCCTGCTGGTGCTGACCCGCAATCACCAGCAGATCGAGGGCGAGGTGGAACGGGGCACTGTGTGGCGCCGGAATGGCAGCACGCTGACGGCCGTCGCTGATTTCGGCGGGGGCTCGGAGTTGAAGCACCTCGTCGATGACGACACCCGTATCGGATCGTCATAGCGTCGAACTGAGCAGTCGCCGTGTCTGGTCGACAAGCGTGACATTCGACGCATAGCCAGCCCCATGACGACGGGCACCCTGCGACCAGGCCCCGTGCTCGGCCGGTGTCATGGCCGCGAGCTCGTGGATGGCCGCAACGAACCGCTCCGGCTGCCCCAGCGGCAGATCGAACCCCGCCTTGTCCCCGGCCAGTTCCCGCCACGGCGTCTGGTCCGAAAGGATCACGGGACAGCCGGCAAGCAGCGCCTCGAGGATCACGTGGCCGAAGTTCTCCCCCAGCGTGGGCAGGAAGAAGGCGTCATAGATTGAGAGCGTCTCGATCACCCGGTCCGGGGGGATGATCCCGCGGTAGGTTGCCACGACATTCGATGGCAGGGCGCCCATCAGTTGCTGGCATTCGGCCCAATACTGCGGGTCTTCCCTGGCGCCAAAGATATCCAGCGCCACGTCGACGGTGACACCACGGAGAATTGCCAGGGCCCCGTCCAGGTTCTTCATACGCGAAATCCTGGAAAGGAACACCAGTCGAAGCGGCCCGGTCGCTTTTGCCGAATGCGCCGGCAATTCCTCCAGGGAGCGCTTCGACGGCAGGTTGGCAGCGATGTGGATCCTGGCGCCATCCCCCCACAGGCTGCGGATCTGCTCTGCCTCTTTTTCTTTCGTCGCGTGCCAGGTCACGTCCCGATACAGTCCAATCAGTCGCGCCAACCGAAAAAAAATCCTCTTCCGCCGCCGCTTGATCGAACGGGCGCCCGGCGAGTACTCACCGCGCGGGGCCACGATCACGGGTGCGTCTGATCCAAGCAGCCCAAGCCGGCGAAGGAGCAGCGGGACGATTGTCATCGAGAAATCGACGGAGCTGTGGAAATAGAGCAGATTCGGTCGCGCCTCGCGGATGGCCTTCCGGATCGGTCCCGGGCGCCACTGCGGCGCCGGCAGGTAGCACACGTGCAGCCCGCTTACCGTGTGCCACCCTCCCCGTTCCAAGTCCGCATACGGCTCGGTCTCGCCAAGATCGCGGTTGCGAGTCAGGACGCTGAACTCGTACTCGCTTCCCAGCCACTCCTGCATGTGCAGCAGACTGCGGAGCGGCCCACCGCTCTTGACGCCCGGGAGGTAGTAGCTCGTAAGGCAGAGCACTCTCTTGCTGTGCGTGCGCAATCGTCCGACCCGCCTACTTCACGGCACCAACAATCATGACGCGGGTCAATACGGCGCTGCCGCCGCCTCCGGTCTCCACGGCATTCGCGAGCCGCCTGGAGGCGCGCAGCAGCCGCCAGGCCAGGTAACGCAGGGATGACGTCAGGCTGTAGCCGTAGGGAACCGGGCCGGTCTCGCGGAC
>JBDSWH010000294.1:0-3939 GCA_039926785.1 Gammaproteobacteria bacterium | reverse complement strand
GCGCCCGAGGACGAAGCGGTAGCGGTCGCCGCCCGTGCGGCCTCCCTGGGCCAGCGGCGGGCTTTGGTGCTGCTCCCGGCAAACGAGTGGGGCCAGCGCCTGCTCGCCGCCTTCACCACCGAATTCGCGACCCGGGGTGGCGTCGTGGTCGATACGCGAACCTACCTGCCGGGCGCTGCTGATTTCTCGGTACCCATCCGCAGCCTGCTACTGTCCACTGACCCGCGGCCCGCAACACCCGGTGGGTCAAATCCGGCTGAAAAGGTCAGTTTCGGTCCGGGACGGCGGCAGGACGTGGACCTTATATTTGTTGCCGCCAACAGCAGCAACGGTAGACAGATCGTGCCCCAGCTCAAATTCTTCGGCGCCGCCGACCTGCCCACCTACAGCACGTCCGCAATCTGGGACGACGGCACCACCGACGCCGATGACCTGAACGGTGTCGTTTTCCCCGACAGCCCCTGGGTGATCGATCCGGACGGCAGGGCACGGTTGATCAAGGCGGGATTGGTCCGCCACTGGGGCCGTTCGGCGCTTGGCATTTCCCGACTCTATGCGCTGGGCTACGACGCCAGCCGGCTTCTCCCCGATGTCCTGCGCCAGTCAACGCCGGGTCCGTTCAGCGGAGGCGATGTAGCGGGGAGCACGGGCATGCTCTACGCCGACGCGGGAGGCCGGATTCACCGGCGCCTCCCGTTCGCCGAGATCCGCGGCGGGCGAGTCGTGCCGCTCCCGACCGTCCAGCAAGGCGGACTCTAGGCCAGCCGGTCCGACGCCGTGCCGCCGACGGCCCGGCACCTCCTGCACGGCTCCGCCGCCGAGGCGCTGGCCGCCCGCTACCTCAGGGATCGGGGGCTCGGCCTGCTGGCCACCAATTTCCGCTGTCGCTTCGGAGAGCTGGACCTAGTCATGACCGACAGGAATGTACTGGTCATCGTCGAGGTTCGCAGCCGTCGCCACAGCCGCGTAGCCACCCCCGGCGCCACCATCACCCGCGGCAAGCAGCGCCGCGTGATCGGAGCAACGCGGTTCTTCCTGCTGCGCTTCCGGCAGTACGCCAGCTGGCCGGTGCGCTTCGATGTCGTGGAGATCACCGGCGAACTGGCCGACCCCAGGATCCGCTGGAGCCCGGCAGCCTTCACGGTGGACGACGTGGCGGGCCGCTGAGTCCCCGCCGTATCATGCTGTTTTGGACCGACCGGAGATCCTGATGTCCCTCACGGACACCATACGCGGCCATTTCGCCGACAGCATTGCCACCAAGCAGGCAGCCATGGCCGTATTGGTCGCGCCGATTGCCGAAGCGACGGCACTGCTGGCGGCCAGCCTGCAGTCAGGGGGCAAGGTGCTGAGTTGTGGCAACGGTGGCTCCGCTGGCGATGCCCAGCATTTTTCGGCCGAGCTCCTGAACCGCTTCGAGCGGGAGCGGCCAGGTCTCGCCGCGATGGCCCTGTCGACCGACACATCCACCCTCACGTCGATTGCCAACGACTACGCGTATGAGCAGGTGTTCTCCAAGCAGGTCCTGGCCCTCGGCCGGGCCGGCGACGTCCTGCTCGCCATCTCCACCTCGGGGAACTCGCCCAACGTGGTCGCCGCCATCCATGCCGCCCACGAACGGAACTTGCGGGTAGTGGCGCTCACCGGGCGCAATGGGGGCAAGGTGGCAAGTGCGCTGAAGGCGGGCGACGTGGAGATTCGCGTCCCCGCCGAGCGCACCGCGCGGATTCAGGAAGTGCACCTCGTGGTGATCCACTGCCTCTGCGACGGGATTGACGGAACGCTCTTCGGCGCTGCTACTTGACGATCTTGAGTGACGGACGTCCAGAAGGCTGTGGCGCCGGAGCGTCTGGGGGCTTCGGCGGCTCCGGTGTCGAAGCATCCCCGGCCGGCGTGTACTCATCCGTGGGGAACACGAGACCTTCGCCCGTTTCGCGGGCGTAGATCCCGAGCACGGCGGCGATCGGCACGCGGACTGTGCGCGGCACTCCGCCAAAACGGGCATCGAAACTGATGGCGTCGTTCGCCAGGTCAAGGCGACTGGTGGCCGAATAACTGATATTGAGAATGATGCGGCCGTCCTGGATATGCTGCTCCGGCACGGCGACGCCAGGCTGGCTGGCGTCCACGACCAGGTGCGGCGTCTGGCCGTTGTCGGTGATCCATTGATGGAGGGCCCGCAGCAGGTAGGGCCGCTTGGGCGTGGTTACTGTCTCATCTCCAGTTCGACTTCGGTCAGGCTTTCCTTGAAGGACCGCCGGGCGAACATGCTGTCCATATATCGGCGAATGGGCTGGGCCGCACTGCCCGCGAGCTCGATGCCGTAGGCCGGCAGACGCCACAGCAGGGGCGCCACGCTGGCGTCCACGAGCGAAAACTCGTCGCTCAGGAAGAAACGCCTGACGGCAAAGACCTCGGCACTGGACAGCAGGCTTTCCTGCAGCATCTTGCGCAGCTGTTGTCCCTGTTTCTTGTCGGGCGCCTTCTCGCACTGCTCGGCCAAGGTGTACCAGTCCTTCTCGACCCTGTAGAGCGCCAGCCGGACCTGGGCGCGGCTGACCGGGTCAACCGGCATCAGCGGCGGGTGGGGAAAGCGCTCGTCGATGTACTCCATGATGACTCGGGAATCGTAGAGGACGAGATCCCGGTCCAGGAGTGTTGGAGTGGAGTGGTACGGATTGAGATCGAGCAGGTCTTCGGGAAGCTCGTCGTTCTGAACGCTCACGACATCGATGACGATGCCCTTCTCCGCCAGGACGATCCGCGCCCGGTGACTGTGAATCGAAGCGGGATTGGAGTAGAGCGTCATGGCGGCTCGCCGCCCCGGCCCGCTTCCGAAACTATTCCAGTCGTCAGACACTTACTTGACGTCCTTCCAGATCTCCTGCTTGAGGAGGTAGGCAAAGATGCCAAACACCAGCAAGAAGGCAATAACGAGGATACCCAGGCTCTCACGCTTCAGCTTCATTGGCTCAGCGATGTAGTCCAGGAAGTTAACCGTGTCACGCACGAACTCGTCGTACGCTTCCGGGGACAGTGAGCCGGGGGATACCTGCTCGAACTTGGTGAATACGACCTGCTTCGCGCCCTTGTGCTCCTCTTCCTCGAACACCGCGTTCTGTTGCCCTTGCAGTTCCCAAAGTACGTGGGGCATGGCGGAATTGGGCAACACCAGGTTATTGGCGCCCGAGGGCCGCTTGGGGTCGAGATAGAAGGTCCGGAGATAGTTATAGATGTAGTCGGCACCTTTGGACCGGGCGATCAGCGACAAGTCAGGCGGCGCAATGCCAAACCAGCGCAGCCCGTCGGTGGGCCGCATCGCGACGTCCATCGTCTCTGTGGGCCTGGCGGCGCCAAACATCAGGTTCTTGATCACCTGCTCCTCGGTCATGCCGAGGTCACGCGCCAGCTGGTTGTAGCGGACGTACTTTGCCGAGTGGCAGCCCTGGCAATAGTTCACGAAATTGCGCGCGCCGCGCTGTAGGGAAGCGACGTTGGAGACGTCGTTATGGGGGGGTTCCCGGAATCCGCCGCCGCCTTCGGACGCAAATACCGGCGCGGTGCCCGCCAGGACTAGCAGCCCGGCAAGTGTGAAGGCGCCGGAACGGAGGCGATTGCTCAGATGTTGACTGGCCATGATCAGCTCACTCGTGCCCGTGGTAGACGACGCGCTCGGGGACCGGCCTGGTCCGCTCGCGGGCGGTGTACAACGGCATCAGCAGGAAAAACGCAAAGTAGATGGCTGCGAATATCCGTGCGGCATAGACATAGATCTTTTCGGTAGCCGGCTGAAGCCCCAGGAAGCCCAGAGCGACGAAGCTGATCGCGAAGCCCGCGAGCGCCACCTTGAACTGCCAGCCCCGGTAGCGGATCGACTTGACCTTGCAACGATCCAGCCAGGGCAGCAGGAAGAGGAGCACGATCGCCGCCAGCATCAGG
>JBDSWH010000293.1:0-7361 GCA_039926785.1 Gammaproteobacteria bacterium | reverse complement strand
CGCTGCCATCGGCGGCCTGACCGCACTCGGACACCGCTTTGCCGACGACTTTGCCGGCATGCGCCGCCTGGGCCTGGTGGACGACATCAGCGACCGGACGGATCTGCGCAACCCGTTCCGGGGCGCCGAAGGACTCAACGTCCATCGCTGCTATGGCTACTTCGTCAATGCCGCCACTGGCGCCGCCATTGCAGGATTCTGGCGGGACGCCACGCCGGGCGCTCCGGCCTAGATACAGCCTCCCGGGGCCGGTCCCGGCCCGACCTCCAATCTGTGGATTTGCTCACAGAACCCCCGGCGGCATTTCCCTAACGTTCAGGCCATGCGCGCGAAGTACTACACCCGCTTCCTGCTGCGCTCGGAGGAGCCGGGTTTCGCGGACGAATATAGCGGTGTGGTTGAGTTGAACCATGCCGTCGACCAGGTGCTGGAGCCGAAGGAGATCGAGGCGTTGCTCGCCCAGAACTTCCAGCGCGACGAGAACGAAGTGGAGCTTCTCAACTGGTCACGGGTTCACTGAGGTGCCTGACGCTGAAGTGGTGGATTGATTTTCTGGTTCCCCCTGTATTGGCCCGGCCTTGTGCCGGGCCTTTTTTTTGGCAACCATCAGTCCCGTGACAGCCCTCTATTTCGACAGTCTCCTGGACGATGAAGCGCGCCGCCGCCGGCTGTACGCGGGCGACGTGTTTGTCTATTCGCCCACAGCCGCGTCACTGGAGTTCTGCGAGTTTGCCCGCGCGATGATCCGCAATTCGTTCGCCAGCCGGGATCCCGAACTCGCCCAGCACGAGATGCCCGTCGCGGAGTTCGCTGCCCTGCTGGCGGAACTGAAGCCCCGCTTCATTCATCACGCCGAATCAAAACGCCTGATTCGGGCGATGCTGCTCGAGTTTGGTTGCTCCGAGGTGGATACCTATTTCGATGTGCCACGCCTCCGGTCGTCCACCAGCGACGGATACCTGACAACGGGTATCGCCTATGCCTTTCATCCGCACCGGGACACCTGGTACTCGGCACCGTTCTGCCAGCTGAACTGGTGGATGCCGGTGTTCGACGTGGCGCCGAACAATGTCATGGCGTTCCATCCGCAACACTGGACCCGACCGGTAGCGAACACGTCGTCCGGGTACGATTACCAGCGCTGGAATGCCACGAGCCGCTTCAACGCGGCCCAGCACGTGGGCACTGACACCCGGGAGCAGCCGAAACCACTCGAGCCCGTTGCCGCCGATCCCGATCTGCGCGTTGTAGCGCCTGTTGGCGGTGTCATGATTTTCTCTGGAGCGCAGCTGCACTCGTCGATTCCAAACACTTCGGGCCGGACCCGTTACAGCATCGATTTCCGCACCGTGCATGGGGGCGACGCGGCAGCTTTTGCCGGCGCCGCCAACATCGACTCCCGCTGCACAGGCACCAGCATGCCCGACTACCTGCGCGTCGCAGACCTGGTCCAGCTGCCCCAGCCCGTCATTGACCGCTACATGCCAGGACACCCCCAGCCCGTGCGAGAATGAGGGCATGACCTCGTTCAAGGGCATTCCCATCGAAAGCGGCGCGAAATACAGCACCGGGACGGGCTTTACGGCCATTCGCAACGGCATGAAGCAGCGGTCCGGCAGCCGCGAGCCGGACGTCAGCCGAAAGCCGGACTGGCTGCGGGTCCGCCTGGTTTCCGGCGGCCGCTATTCGGACGTGCAACGGACGGTGCGCGAACACCGGCTGGCCACGGTTTGCGAGGAGTCGATGTGCCCCAACATCGGCGAGTGCTGGAATGCCGGCACGGCCACAATCATGCTGATGGGCCACGTCTGCACCCGGGCCTGTCGCTTCTGCGCGGTTGATACCGGCAATCCGCGCGGGTGGCTGGACGCCGAAGAGCCCGAGAACGCCGCGCGTTCCGTGGAGTTGATGGGCCTCAAGTACGTGGTGCTCACGTCGGTCGACCGGGACGACCTGCCGGACGGCGGCGCAGGGCACTACGCAGCGTCCGTGCGGGCCATCAAGGCGCGCAACCCAGCCACTGCGGTGGAGGCCCTTACGCCCGATTTCGCCGGTGATCTCGCCGCCGTTGCCACGGTAGTCGACTCGGGCGTGGACGTCTTTGCCCATAACCTGGAAACAGTCCGCAGACTCCAGCCCACGGTACGCGATCCGCGCGCCGGATATGACCAGTCACTGCGCGTGCTGGCCCACGCCGGCGCGACGGCCACGACTGCCACCGGCGCAGCTGACCGGAAGGTCCTGATCAAGAGCAGCCTGATGCTGGGCCTCGGCGAGACGCACGGCGAGGTGGCTGAGGCGATGACCGATCTCCGGGCCGCCGGCGTCCATCTGCTGACGCTGGGTCAATACCTGCGTCCGACGGCCCATCACCTTCCCGTGCGCGAATTCGTGCACCCGGATCGATTTGCCGAGTACCGGCAACTCGGCCTGGACAAGGGCTTCGTGGAAGTGGTGGCGGGGCCCCTGGTGCGCTCCAGCTATCGCGCAGAGCGTGCCCTCGAGCGGAACAACGCCGGGCTTCCAACGTGATGATCCAATTCCTCCTCGACTACGGCCTGTTCCTTGCCAAGGCCGTGACAATCGTTGCCGCGATGGCGGCCATCGTGACCATCGTGGTCTCCCTCTCGCGGAAGGAAGCGCCGGCCGGCGGCCTCAACGTCGAGAAACTCAACGACAGGTACCGGGATCTTCGTCTACAGCTAAGCGGGGCCCTCCTGGGCAAGGCGGAGCGCCGGAAGGCACTGAAGCAGGAGCGCAAGCAGCGCAAGCTCGAGGAGAAGTCCCGGCAAGCAGGTGCCGGCGGCAACGGCCCGCCAGTCCGGCACCGGGTCTTCGTGCTGGATTTCAAGGGAGACATTCGCGCCACCGCGGTGACCTGCCTGCGCGAGGAGATCAGCGCCATCCTGGGCGTCGCCACGGCGGCAGACGAGGTTGTGGTGCGCCTCGAGAATTTCGGCGGCGCCGTGCATGAACACGGCCTGGCAGCATCCCAGCTCATGCGCCTTCGGGACAAGGGCATTCCGCTGACTGCCAGCGTCGACAAGGGAGCCGCCAGCGGCGGTTACCTGATGGCCTGCGTGGCCAACCGCATCATCGCTGCGCCGTTCGCTGTAATCGGCTCCATCGGTGTCATTGCGCAGCTGCCCAATTTTCACCGCTTCCTCGACTCCCGGGGCGTCGACTTCGAGCAGATCACTGCCGGCCGCTACAAGCGGACGGTAACCATGTTCGGCGAGAACACGGCTGCAGATCGCGCCAAACTCCAGGAAGAACTCGAAGACATTCACGCCCTCTTCAAGCAGGTGGTCACGACCCACCGGCCGGACCTCGATATCGAGGCCGTGGCCACGGGCGAGCACTGGTACGGTTCCCGGGCGCTGGAGAAAAAGCTGGTGGACGCCGTCGAAACCAGCGACGACTACCTGCACCGGGCTGCCGACGCCGCTGATCTCTATCGCGTCCGCTACCGGGCGCGGGCCACGTTGCAGCAGCGGGTACTGGCGGCCGTGCGGGCCGGGGCGGACGAGGTCGCGGCCTGGGTTTCGCAGCGCGATCGGGAAGGGCGCTTTCCCTGAGCGCGGTCTGGCCGGATAATCCCGCCATGCGCTACCCCCCACTGCCCGCGATTGTTGTTCTCGCCCTGGTCACCGTCCTGACGGGCGCCTGCTCCGTGCCCATCGTTTCCGAATCGGAACTGGAAGGCGAATCCGCCAAGCAGTTCCAGGAAATGCGCGCGCAGACGCCGGCTTCCACCGACGTCCGCATCCGCGCGTACATCAATTGCGTCTCTGCGGCGATCGTCCAGCAGCTGGAGAAGCCGTACTCCGAGAAGGACTGGGACGTGGAGGTGTTCGACAGCGAGGAGGTCAATGCCTTTGCAATGCCCGGCGGGCGCATCGGCGTGTACACGGGCCTGCTGGGCGTGGCCGAGAACCAGGACCAGCTGGCGGCAGTCATCGGTCACGAAGTGGCTCACGTCACCCAACAGCATTCACTGAAGCGGGTGAATCGCGAGATGACGACCCGTGCTGGCGTGATAGCCGGCACCGCAGTGCTGGGCGGCGGCTACGGCGTCGGTGATCTGTTGTCGATGGGCGCCCAGCTGGGCCTCAGCCTGCCCTTCAGTCGGTCCAACGAGACAGAGGCCGACACAGTGGGCCTGAACTACATGGCCGCTGCCGGCTTCAATCCCGCCCAGAGCATTCAGCTCTGGAAGAACATGGACAAGAAGAACAAGCTGGGGCCCCCGGAGTTCCTTTCCACCCACCCGTCGGGTGACAACCGGATACAGGAGCTGGTTCATCAGCTCCCGGAGGCGCTCAAGCTCTACAACGACGCGCAGGCGGCCGGCAGGAAGCCGGCTTGCCAGAAATGAAGGTCGCCGGTTGCCGCCCGCCGGCGACCCTGCCTGGAGGGAACCCAATGCTCCGACTGCCTCGCCTGATCCTTGCTGCCGTAGCCCTGAACCTTGGCGGCTGCGCCCTGTTTGAATCACCGGACTGGGCCGGGCGTCACCCGGTGGCCAAGGCGCCGGCCGAACAGGCGCCGATCGTCAGCGACGAGTTCGATCTGGTTGCCGGTACCGACGTGGTCGGCGAGGTGCAGATCATTCGTTCCCGGTACGAAGACACTTTCGTCGACATCGCACGAGCGTACGACCTCGGCTTCGATGAACTGGTGAATGCGAACCCCGGCATCGATCCCTGGCTGCCCGGTGCCGGCACGCGCATTGTGCTACCGACGCAGTTCATCCTGCCCGACGCCGCGCGCGAGGGGCTGGTCCTCAACATCGGCACGAAGCGGATCTTCTATTTCCCGAAGGCCGCCGCCGGCGAGCCGGCGCGCGTCGTGACCCACCCCGTGGGCATTGGCCGCGAAGGCTGGGCAACGCCCCTCGGCGCCACCAAGGTCGTACGGAAGGTTAAAGACCCGGTATGGACTGTGCCGCCATCCATCCGCAAGGAACATGCAGAAGCGGGCGATCCACTCCCGGCCCGTGTGCCGGCAGGACCGGACAATCCCCTCGGGGCCTATGCGCTCCGCCTCGGCTTCCCGGGTTACCTCATCCACGGGACCAACAAGCCTTCTGGCATTGGCATGCGGGTGAGCCACGGTTGCGTCCAGCTGTTTCCGGAAGACATCGAGTCACTGTTTAACCAGGTCCCGCTCGGTACGCCGGTGCGCATCGTCAATCAGCCGCAACTCCTCGGCTGGCGTGACGGCAACCTTTACCTGGAGGCCCATCCGGCCCTCGAGGACGACCGGCGCAACCTGCGCGCCGATCTGGACAAGCGGCTGGCTCAGGCACTCCGGAAACGCCAACCGGCTGCCACTGCAACGGGTGGCACTACCGGGGCTCCGATCGGCGTGGATCCTGCGCTCGTCACGGCCACGGTTCAGGAAAGTCGCGGGTTTCCGGTCCGCCTGCTGGAGTCCGCCGCCGACGCACAGACCGTCGCGGCCCGCGGCCGGCCCACCACCAACATCGTGACGTTCCCCGCAACTGACGAACCGGCGACGCCGGCGCCGGCCGATTCAGCCATCGATGCCACCAACCGGTGACCTCGACGCTCCCTGAGGAGCCGCCGTTGCCGGCCCCACGGCAGGGCACCCTGGCGATCGCCAGTCTCACGTACTTTGGCCTGCTGCTCATCGCATTTGCCTGGCAGCTGCTGGTCAGGCCGGGGACCTTCGTCGTGCCGTCCGGACTCGCCTTCATTCCAGGCAGCCTCTTCGGTGGGGCTGAGCTGCCTGCGGGTGTCCTGCTGGTTCCACCACCAGCGACGCTGGTGACCTACCAGTTCCTGCATGCCGGCTGGCTGCATCTGCTCGGTAACCTCGTATTTCTTGGCGTCTTTGGTCCCAAGGTCGAGGAGACCCTGGGGTCTGGCCAGTGGACTGTGCTGCTGCTGGCTTGTGGCGTGGCTGCCGCCCTGGTGCAGGCCTGGCCGGATCCGTCGTCGTCCGTGGCGATGGTGGGCGCCAGCGGCGGCATATCGGGCCTGCTCGGCGCGTACCTCTTCCTGCATCCAAGCGAGAAGATCCACCTGCTGCTGCCCGGACTGCCCGAGAGGCAGGTGGCCGCGTGGATTGTCCTTCTCGCCTGGATCGGCCTCCAGCTGGTCGAAGCAGGCTGGACGGCTGACCTGCCGGGTGGCGTGGCGTTCCGTGCGCACGCGGGCGGATTTGTCTGCGGCCTGCTACTGGCCCCGGTGCTACACTTCCTCGCGTTGTTGTCTGCGGATGCGCGCCCCTTTGCCCGACCTCGGACGAGCCGGGATTCGAGTCGTTGAATCTCCTGCGGGTGAGGAGCCGATTCCACTCCGCCGCGAAATCGTCACTGCCTTCGTTGGCCCGGCTCCCCGCGGCCCGGCCAATATTCCCGCGGCCATCGAGAGCGTGGCCGAATTTCGCCGCCGCTTTGGCTCGCCGGCCGAGCGCAGCCGCCTCGAGTGGATCCTCGGCCAGTTCTTCGACAACGGAGGCCGGCAGGCCATCGTCGTGCGCGTGCCACGCTCGGGTGGCCCCAACCGGCTAACGCTTCCCGGTCCCGGGGGCACGCTGGAGCTGGACGCGGTGAATCCCGGCCCCCTCGAGTATCTCCGCGCGACAGTGGATTACGACGGCATTCCGGCGTCTGACCTCTGGCGCTTCAATATCAGCGTCCAGCGCATCCGTTCTCCGGCGAATCCGCTCGTGGAAGAGCAGGAGATCTGGCGGAGCGTAACCGTAGCAACCGACGACGAGGGCTTCATCGGTGACGTGCTGGCCGGTTCGACCCTGTTGCGCCTCCACGGCGAGGCGCCCAGGGCGAGGCCCTACGTGACCCCCGGCGCGACCGGCATCGGTCCGGTTGGTTACGTCCACGGCCGGGGGGACTGGCGGTCGGCAGCGCCGCCGAGCGACTACGACCTCATCGGCTGCGCCGAGGAGTCCACGGGTATTCATGCACTGGAGCAGGTCGCCAATGTCGATCTCGTGTGCCTGCTGTCCGGCGCGCCGAAGGCGGACGTGGGCCCCGTCGGGATCTTTGCAGCGGAGCGCTACTGCGCGCGCCGGAATGCCATCTTGTTGCTCGATCCGCCGTCGCGGTGGTCGAGCGTGGAGGATGTGGCTCGCAGCCAGCGCGATTCCGTCATTGCCAGCCCGAACGTCATCACCTATTTCCCGCAACTGACTGAGCTGTCGGCCGATGGCCGGCGCACCCGTTCCCTCAGCGCCCTCGGTGCGATAGCGGGGATGCTGGCGTCCGATACCACGGGTAGCCAGCCGCTACTGCGCTCCAAGGCGCGCGTGGCAATCGAGCCGGATGCGGAGGAGACCGCGCTGCTCGCCCGCCGTGGTGTCAATGTGCTGCG
>JBDSWH010000292.1:0-3434 GCA_039926785.1 Gammaproteobacteria bacterium | reverse complement strand
GGGAGGTAGCCGACGTAGACCACGTCGGGCGTGGAGTCGTAGATGTACACGTACTTCACGTTGTAGGCCGGACTGCTGGGCGGGATGTTCTCGACTTCCTCGGGCCGTTCATCCGCCACTTCCCACGGGCCGTAGGCGGATTCCGCGACGTACCAGACACCCTGGTCCACGGCGTAGTAACGGTCGCGGACCATCAGCACCTGGGTCGGCGTGTTGCTGGCGTAGAGCAGCGACGTTCCCGGGATCTTCTCGAATCGCGGGCTGCCGTCGTAGGTCACGTCCAGCCGGGCCTCGCTGCGGCGGACGGCAGACGTCTGCGGGATCATCGAGTCCATCACCGCGTCCTTGGCTTCGTCGGTGCCGGGCACATGGGCCAGCACCTCCGACTTGTCCGACTTCCGTGGCACGTCGGCGAACGCGCGGGGCACCTTGGTGGGATCGACGTAGGTCCAGGGGCCGGCGAGATCGGGGGCCCGGTACCAGCGGCCCGAGAGCACCACGTAGTACTGCTTCGTGGGGACCTCCAGGAAAAGGTCGCTGCCGGTGTTCGTGACGTACAGCATCTCGTCGCCCACGAGCGGCCGGTACTGGGGCGGTCCATCCGTTGAGATAAGTTCGGCGGTCGTGGTGGTGGTCACGATGATCTCGGCCTGGCGCAACTTTTCGCGGGGCACGCCCTCGCCCGCATCGGGCGGCGCCTCGTCTTCAGTGCCAGCGAACAGGCCGGCGATGCCCGTCGGCGCCGAGTCCCGGGGCGACCAGGGACCACGGACAAGGTCACGCGTGGTGAACCATACTTCCGACCCGAACAGCCAGTACTCGCGCGTGGCGGGATCGAAGACGATGGGGAACGGTGTGTTGATCACGCGCTGGTACGTGCTGCCCTCCACCAACTGCAGCCGCGGCTCCCCGTCCAGCGTCACCAGGATCGCCGGCCGGTCCCGGTAGAGGATTCGGGGCGGGTCATTGCGGAAACCGGACTCGGTGCCGGCGCCCTCCGCCTCAAGACTGGCCCGAAGCTCCGTCAGCGAAAGGTTGAGGTCCCATGTGGGCGCCGCGCGCTCAATCAACGCCGTGAGTTCCCGGACCTCCTGCTCAGTGGCGTCGGGAAAGCGCGCGCGCTCGATAACGAACGTCTCGAAGCGGGCCGTGTCTTCGTCGCGGTCAACATCGAGGGTGGCGGCAACCCAGAGCGCGCCGAACTCGGGGGCCACATTGGGCCGCTGGATGGCGACCGCGATCCGGGCCCGCGTATCGATGCCGTCCAGGGAGTCGAACTGCGGCTGGTAGAGAACGATAGTGGCATCGCCGGAACGGACTTCCCGCGGCCAGTCGGCGGCCGCCGCGGCGGTGACTGCGTTGAGGCACAGGATGAAGGCGGCGAAGGCGCGGATAAAGCCCATGTGACACCTCTGTCTGATAACGAGTCTAGGCCCGCAAACCTGAACGATTCCTGCAAATCCGGGTGGTCTTCCTTTGTTAGGATGGGCAGCGCATTGCATAACAACGCACCGGAGCTCCAAAGGTTACGCCCATGCTCGAAACGTCCATCGCCGGCAGCCTGCCGCGCCCCGACTGGCTCGCCGAACCGGAAACGCTCAAGGGCGCCTGGAAGCTCTCCGGCCAGGCACTGGAGGACGGCAAGCGCAAGGCCGCCGCCGACTGGCTTCGCCATCAGGAAGATGCGGGCATCCAGATCGTCACCAACGGCGAGGTGTTCCGCACGCACTTCGTCCACGGCTTTCTGGAGGGACTCACCGGGATCGACTGGGAGAAGATGACTCGGATGGGCATCCGCAACAATCGTTATGAGCTCGATGTGCCGACCGTCGTTGGCCCGCTCTCCCGCCCGGCGCCCGTGCACCTCGAGGAGGTGCGGTTCAGCCGGGCGCAGACTCGTGCGAAGTTCAAGTTCACGCTGCCCGGCCCCATGACCATCTGCGACACCATTGCCGACGGTTACTACGGCAGCCGGCCGAAGATGGCGCTGGCCTTCGCCGATATTTTAAATGCGGAAGCGAAGGAGCTGGAGGCAGCCGGCGTCGATGTGATCCAGTTCGACGAACCGGCCTTCAACGTCTTCCTGGACGAAGTGAAGGACTGGGGCATCGAGGCCCTGCACCGGGCCATCGACGGTCTGAAATGCACGACCGCCGTGCACATCTGCTACGGGTATGGCATCCAGGCGAATCTCGACTGGAAGAAATCGCTGGGCAGCGAGTGGCGCCAGTACGAGGAAATCTTTCCGGCACTCAATGCGAGCCGCATCGATCAGGTGTCACTTGAATGCGCCGGTTCCAATGTGCCCCTGTCCCTGCTCCGGCTGCTGCCGGACAAGCAGCTGATGGTGGGCGCCATCCAGGTGACCGGCGACCGGGTGGAATCACCCGCCGAAGTGGCGGCAACGCTGCGCGCCGCGGCCGAACACGTGGAGCTGGAAAGGATCCTGCCCTGCACGAATTGCGGCATGGCGCCAATTGCCTATGATGCCGCGCTTGGCAAGCTGCAGGCCCTAGGCGCTGGAGCCGAATTGCTCCGTCGGGGCCAGAGGAGCTGAACCTGTGAACCGAAATAGCCTCGTGAGCCTTCTCCTCGTCGTATTCGGCACCCTGGGCGCGGCGGCACCGGCGGCCGCCCAGCCCGCCGACCAGAGCCCTCGCTACTGGTTTCTCGACCGGCTTTCGGCCAAGGACCTCGTCCCGGCAGACTGGGAGCTCCTGAACCAGAACATTCGGCTCGCCCTGTACGAATTGGGCGACGGCGAATCCGTGGGCTGGTCGGAACCGGTTTCCGATCACTCAGGCAGTGTGCGGGTGGTCAGCACCGTGACCGCCGGCGACACCACGTGCCGGAAAGTCCGGGTCAGTGTGGATGTGGACGCGGGCAGCGACGACGGCGTCTTTGAGCTTTGCCGAAAGGGACAAACCGGCTTCTGGCTACTCACCACCAGCACCCTCGCACTTCACCACGGCTAGCTGCCAGGTCACTGGCGAAGGACATCGGGTTCGTCGCTTCTATCGCTAGCTCGCTCGTCCAGGAAGTGTAAACCGGAATGTCGAGCCGGCGCCCAGTTCACTCTCGACGGTCGCCACCCCGTGGTGAGCCTCGACAAACGTCTTGACGATCGCCAACCCCAGCCCCAGGCCGCCGTCTTTGTCGGGGTCTGTCTCGTGCTTGTCGAACACCGTCGAGCAGCGCTCGGGCGAGATTCCGCCGCCGTTATCGCGGACGAAACATTCGACAGCACCTTCCGCGCCGGTCTGCCGCGCGCCGATGACCACTTCCCCGCTCGGCGCGTAAGCGATCGCGTTGGCGATCAGGTTCTGCAACACGCGTCTTACCAAACTGGCATCGGCATAGACGACGAAGTCGTCGGGCACATTGTTGATCAGGCGAGTCGTGTTTGTACCGGCTACTGGTTGCAGGTCGTGAAT
>JBDSWH010000291.1:0-3571 GCA_039926785.1 Gammaproteobacteria bacterium | reverse complement strand
CCTACGCCACGGCCACACCCGACGGGCGCTTCCTGGTCCTGAACATCGAGGACGGCTACCTCACCAACGCGCTCTACTACCAGCGCCTCGGTACCGCAGGGGCCTCGTCCCCGGTCATGAAACTGCTCGACACCTGGGATGCGCGTTACGACTTCCTGGGTGCCGACGGCGACACCTTCTACCTCCTCACGACGATGAACGCGCCCCGGGGGCGGGTAATCGCCGTCGATCTGGCCCGGCCGGCACCCGCCCGCTGGCGGGAGGTGGTTCCCGAACAGGCCGACGCGATCGAGGCCGCGGCGCTGATCGGCGGCCGGATCGTGGTGCAGTTCATCCACGACGTCAGCGCGCGCCTGCAGCTGTTCGCGCTGGACGGTACCGCAGCCGGCGAGGTGCGGCTGCCGGGGCAGGGGTCCGTGGCAGACCTGCGGGGCGTGCCGGGTGACCTCGAGGGTTTCCTGACTTACACCGACTTCACTGTTCCCCGGCGAGTCTATCGCCTCGACGTGCGGACGGCGGCGCTGACGGGCCTCGGCCCGGACCGCGCGCAGGATCCCGGTCGCTTCGTGACGGAGCAGGTGTTCTTTGCCAGCCGCGACGGCACGCGGGTGCCGATGACGATCGTCCGGCGCCGTGACGTGCGCGCCGACGGCAACGCACCGACAGTGCTCTACGGCTACGGCGGCTTCAACGTGGCGCTGTTGCCGGCGTACTCGGCCTCCCGCATGGCGTGGATCGAGGCCGGCGGTATCTACGCCCAGGCCAACCTGCGGGGTGGTGGCGAGTACGGGGAGGAATGGCACCAGGCTGGCACGCTGCTGGCGAAACAGAATGTTTTCGACGACTTCGCCGCGGCGGCCGAGTGGCTGATCGCCAATCACTACACGTCGCCCCGGCACCTGGCGATCTGGGGTGGCAGCAACGGCGGCCTGCTGGTGGGCGCCGTACTCAACCAGCGGCCCGATCTGTTCGCAGCGGCAGTGCCGTCGGTGGGCGTCATGGACATGCTGCGCTACCAGACGGCGAGCCTGAATGCGCGCAAGTGGTCCAGCGACTACGGCCTGAGTGACAACCGGGCGGAGTTCAAGGCGCTGCGCGCCTACTCGCCCTACCACAATATCCGCTCCGGCCTGTGCTATCCGCCGGTGCTCGTGCAGGCCGACGCCAAAGACGACCGGGTGCTGGCCTGGCACAGCTACAAGTACGCGGCGGCCCTGCAGGACGCCCAGTCGGCCGTGCCCGGGTGCGGGAATCCGGTGCTCATCCGTATCGAGACCCGCAGCGGCCACGGGGCCGGCCAGTCGCTGTCGAAGACGATCAACGAGTACGCGGACCAGTGGACGTTCGTGGCGGCGGCGACGGGCCTCCGGCAATAAGTCAGCTGTGGCCCATCAGTTGTTGCGGCCCATGCCCAGGATGGCCAGCAAGTTGATGAAGATATTGTAGAGACTGACGTACAGGCTGACCGTCGCGAGGATGTAGTTGGTCTGTCCACCGTGGATGATGGCGCTGGTCTCATACAGGATGCAGCCTGTCATCAGCAGCACGACGGCCGACGAGATGGCGATCTGGAACGCCGACAGGTCCACGAACAGCCCCACGACGATCACGCCCAGCAGGCCGAAGAGGCCCACCGTGAGGAAGCTGCCCAGGCCGCTCAGGTCCCGGCGCGAGCGGATGGCGTAGGCACTCAGTCCCGCGAACAGCAGTCCCGTGATGCCGAGGCTGGTCATTACCAGCTCGCCGCCATTCGGTACGTTTTTGAGGTACGCGCTGAGCAGGGGCCCGAGGGTTAGGCCCATGAAGCCCGTCAGGCCGAACACTGCGGCGATGCCGGCGGCGGAGTTTTTCAGCCGGTAGGTCAGGAATAACAGACCGAAGTAGCCAACCAGGGTCACGACCGGCCCCAGGTAAGGCATCCGGAAAGCCATCGCGAGACCGGCCATCGCGGCGCTGAACAGCAGGGTGGCAGAGAGGAGGAGGTAGGTGTTGCGGAGGACCCGGTTCGTGGCCAGGTCCCGCGAGCCGGCGATCGTGCCGGGCATCTGATTCGGGGTCGCCGGTACGACGCGGTAATCTCGGTCTGCTGCCATGCCATTCTTCCTTCGGGTGAGAGCCAACGGTAACCACCGTATCAGACCGGACGCTGACATCAAAGTTCACCCGGGGCTGCTGCTGACGCTCCGCGGCGCTTGAATGTCCGTCGCCGGGTGGTGACAATCCAGCCCTCCATCGGAGAGGTGGCAGAGCGGTCGAATGCGGCGGTCTTGAAAACCGTTGAACCGCAAGGTTCCGGGGGTTCGAATCCCTCCCTCTCCGCCAGTGTTTTGCCCGAGGAGCCGACAGCCGTCATGCAGTTCCCCCTGAAATTTTCCGCCCCGCTGCTCGCCGGCCTGCTCTTCGTTGCCGGCTGCTCCGTGCCCCACGTTATGGGCCTGGGCAGTTACTATGCGGTGACGGACGACGCGACCGGCCGGGTGTACTACACCGACAAGCTCTCCCGGGAAGGACGGGACACAGTCGAGTTCGCCGACCGGGCGACGGGTGCCTGGGTCAGCCTCAAGGCGGCGCAGGTACAGGAGATCAGCAAGTCTGAATTTCTGGCCGGCCCACCCCAGTAGGCGAACGGCGGACCCTGAATGGCCATGGACCCCAGGCGTCGCCGGCGGCGCCAGCGACGAGCCGGTGCCGTAGCCGCCTTCATGGTGCTCGCACTCGGGCTCGCTTTTTTCTTCGAGTCCCAGGCCACCACCACCGTGATCTTCGTGCGCTACGCCGATCAGCTGGCGGGTAACGGGGACGAGTCCGGACTGAGCGCCACGGGCAATCTTCGGGCGGAGGAACTCTCACGGGTTCTCGGTGATGTGGACGTGATTCAGGGTCTCGATGCGATCCTGGTGAAACCGGTCCGCGCCGCCCGCGACACGGCCGCGCCGCTCGCCCGTCGGCTGAACATGGCCGCGCAGGATTTCGACACCACGAACACCAAGGGGCTCACCCGGCGCATCCTCAGGGAATACAAGGGCGAGATCGTGCTCGTGGTGGCCGAGCCCACCGAGATTCCGGTTCTCATTCCCGCGTTCCAGGGCAGCAAGAAGTTGCCGCCCATGGCCGACGGGGAGTACGACAATCTTTATATTGTCAGCATCCCCTGGTACGGCAAGGTGAAGACGCTCCGGCTCCGCTACGGCACACGGCCGGTGCCACCGCTGTCGCTGCCCATGACCGAGCCAGCTGCCAACTGAGTCGCCGCCGGCAGACGCGCTCGTTTCAGTTCGCGTCGTCTCTCGAAAAAGGATTGGCTGCCAGGTCCCCGTCGGTGGTCAGCGGCGGATAGGGCAGGCCCCGCACCCGGCACCGGGCCGCGATGTCCGGATGACACCACTCGCAGAGCGTCTCGGCGAACACGTCGGGTTGCAGCCGGCACTCACCGTACAGTCCGGCGGTGTCCCGCTGCCGGGCCGCCTCGTAGAGAAACAGCGCAGCCGCCACCGAGACATTCAGGGATTGTGCCAAGCCCCGCATGGGCAGCCACGCGTGCCGGTCCGCAAGGCCAGCGGCTTCCGGTGAG
>JBDSWH010000290.1:0-3305 GCA_039926785.1 Gammaproteobacteria bacterium | reverse complement strand
TGCTCTCGCCGTCGCGGCTGCTGCCGATTTCCTGCACGAACGAACGATCTATCTTCAGTACATCGATCGGGAAACGCCGCAGGTAACTGAGGCACGAGTAGCCCGTGCCAAAGTCGTCGATGGAGATTCGCAATCCGATATTCTTCAGCTGTGCCAGCTCCCGCTGCGCAGCCTCCGTGTCCTCCATCACGAGGCCTTCGGTGAGCTCGATCTCGATCAGGCTAGGGTCGATCTCATGCCGCTTCAGAACCTCCGCGACGCGCTTGTGGAAGTCCGGCTGCTGGAACTGGCGGGCCGACACGTTGACCGACACAGGTACTGGCGTCAGGCCCTGGTCTTGCCACGCCTTGAGCGTCAGGCACACCTCGTTCAAGACCCAGTAGCCCAGCGGGATGATGTGACCACTCTCTTCCGCGACGGGGATGAAGTCCGCCGGACTCACGGAGCCGCGTGTCGGGCTGTTCCAGCGCAACAGCGCTTCCAGTCCCTGCAGCTGGTTGATGCGGACGTTCACCTTCGGCTGATAGGCCAGCTGGAACTGCCCCAGATGGATGGCTTCCCGGATGTCGCGCTCGAGTTCGTGGTACTGCATGAGGTCGGCGTGCATCTGTTCGTGGAAGAACTTGAAGTTGTTCCGGCCGTTCTCCTTGGCCTGGTACATGGCGATATCGGCGTTCTTGAGCAGCATCTGCGTGTCCGAATTGTCGCTCGGGTACATGGTGATGCCTATGCTGGTGGTGATCGTCAGCTGCCGGTCGGCGATGTGGTATGGCTGGGCAATGACTTCCAGTAAGCCACTAGCCAGCATTTCCACATCGCGCGGGGTAGACAATCCTTCGAGCATGACCGCGAATTCGTCACCACCCAACCGGGCCACGATGTCGCCGGTACGCACGGAGCGCCGGATGCGATCCGCCACTTCCTTCAGGAGTCGGTCACCCGCGTCGTGGCCAAGGGTGTCGTTGACGACCTTGAATGCGTCCAGGTCGAGGAACAGCAGGGTGACTTTGCGGCCGTCGCGCCGGGCCCGGGCCGTGGCGCGCGTGAGCTGGTCATTGAAGAACTGGCGATTGGGGATCCCGGTCAGTGGGTCGTACTGCGCGAGGTAGTTAAGATGAAGGTCGGACTTCTTCCGCTCGATGGCGTAGCGGATCGAGCGCAGGATGGTCCTGCCCTGGCCCTCCCACTTGACGAGGTAGTCCTGTGCGCCCTTGTTCAGGATGCTGACGGCGAATTCTTCGTCGTCCTGGCCGCTCAGGACGACGATCGGGATTTCGTTGTTGACCGCCTGGATCGCGTCCAGGCATTGCAGGCCCGACCCGTCCGGCAGGTGCAGGTCGAGCAGCACTACGTCGAAGGTGTCCAGGGTGAGCTGTTCCGTTGCCAGGGCCAGCGTCGCGACATTGACCAGCTCGACGTCGCCCGCGCGTTGGCGCCGCAGCGACGCGGCCAGGAAGTCCGCGTCAGCGGGATTGTCTTCGACCAGCAGCAGTTTCATCGATCCCGACACCTAACCCAGACCTAACCCGAACGGCCCGCTGCAGAAGCCGGCCACGGCGGCCCCTCCCCAGGGGCTTGTGCCGGATAATCTACGGGCTGACTATGTGAAATCAGTGAGAACGCGTTCACATTCGGCTATCAGCGGCCGATGCGGCCCTGCACACTTTTTGTCGAAATTGAGCGCTCGCGCATAGGCCGAGGAGGATTGAAGTCATGATTTCCGAACGATTCAGGCCCCTGATCGTTGCCGCCGGGGTCGCGCTCGTCGTGGCTGGCCCGCTGGCCCGCGTCTCTCCGGCGAGCGATGACGGGCACGCGGAGCACGCCGGCCACCACATGACGGCCGGGCAACTGGCGACGCTCCGCAAGAAAGTGCCGCTTTACGCGGGATTCACGGACGAGCAAATCAACGAAAACATGGGCCGCATGACGCCCGACACCGAGTACTTCCTGAGCCCGCCTGCGGTCCGGGATTCCATCGGCGTCCTGGGACTTGGACACGGCTACGCCGGCAATGGCAACGAGCAGTTCCGGGCCGGCTATGCCGGAGTTGCAGCCATACATCCGACGGCCGTCGGGCTGGGGATGTCCATGATGGATTCGGCCCACATCCAGGCTGCCGTGGACCAGCTTGAGGCCGCCGGCGCAAAGACAATCGTGGTGCTGCCCAGTGAGACGAGCGAGACCAGCTCGCTGGTGCGCCAGTGGCATTACATATTCAGTCTCACCGACACGTCGGGCTACCTCGACGTGCCGCGGGTGCGCACCGAGGCTCGTATCATCATGGCGAACTCGCCGACTCGCAGCCCCATCATCGGCCGGATCCTGGCCGATAACCTCAAGTCCGCCAGCCGGGATCCCGGCCGGGAAGCGGCACTCCTCATCATGCACGGCCCCGAGAACCAGGCTGAGAACGACGACGAACTGCGCAACCTGGCCCGGCTCGCGGCCATCGTGAAAGACGTCACCGGCATCGCGGAAGTGTCTTATGCCTCGCTCCAGGATGACGCGCCGCCCGCCATTCGCGCGGCCAACGTGAAGGCGATGCGGGAATTGATCAGCCGTGCGCAGTCGTCGGGAAAGATTGTGCTGGTGGCGCCGGTACTGCTCACGGCCGGGGGCCGGGTGTCGCAGAAGATCGGGAAGGACCTGGCCGGACTCGGGTATACGTTCGTGGACAAGGGCATGATCGGCCACCCGCTGTTTGCTCAGTGGGTGCAGGACACCGTCGCGGAGAAGACCAGGCCGCAAGGGTAGGCTCACACGCCTGCGAAGCGCGTCACAGACGCGGTCGGGCCATTCGCCCGACATTACGTCAATGATCAGCCGGGTGGATATCCTCGTCCTCATCGCGTTCCTCGGCGCCGCCGCCGTCGTCGCCGTACCGCGCCATGTGCAACTGGCGACCGCTACCCGGCTCGACGAAGTGACGGCGCTGACACGCAGCACGATCACGGCGGCCCAGTTGGCTCACTCGCGATGGCTTGCCGGGCACCAGCCGCCCACCATCGAAGGCCCACGCGGGGTGGTCGCGATGACCTACGGCTACCCGTCGACCGCCACATTGCCGCTGATGCTCGCGGAAGCCGAGACTGCAACGTTCAGCTACAGCGGTGGCGTGTGGCGGCATGCCAGTCTTCGGGGCGACCGTCCTTGCGGGGTTGCCTACAGCCCGCCGGCAGCACCCGGACAGAACCCCGCCGTCAGCGCCCAGACGTCCGGCTGCTGAGGCGGCTGCTGAGGGGCTGGTGAGGCACCGGGTTTGCAATCTTGCAATCTGGCCGCCAGATTGCAAGATTGCAAAC
>JBDSWH010000289.1:0-11466 GCA_039926785.1 Gammaproteobacteria bacterium | reverse complement strand
ATCAGCTCGTCACCAACGAAACGGTACGGGGGGATCGAGAGATTGGTCGGTGCCGGCGAACCGGCCATCACGCGGGCCGCCAGGTCGAACTTGGAACCGTGACACGGGCAGAAGAAACCACCAACCCAGTCCGTGCCGAGATCGGCAGGCGACACTTCGAAGCGCTCGATCGGCGCGCAGCCCAGGTGGGTGCAGTTGCCGATGACCACGAGGTACTCGGGCCGCAGGGAACGGGTGGCATTCTTCGCGTACGGGGGCTGGCTCGAATCGTTGGAATCGGCATCCTTGAGCTGCACTTTCTCGGTGGCGAGCCGCTCGAGCATGCCCTTGTCGCGGCGGAGAACCCACACGGGTTTACCGCGCCAGACGACCCGCACCATGGCGCCGTCGTCGAGCTTGCTGATATCGATGGACACCGGAGCACCCAGGGCCCGGGCCCGGGTGCTGGGACGAAATGAAGCTATGAATGGCGCGGCCGTCAGGGCCAGACCCACTACCCCCGTGACACTGGTAGCCACAGTCAGAAAGTGACGACGACTGACAGACGCCTCTTCGCTCATCGAGCAGATCCTCTAGGTAGTCCCGGGTAGATGGTGTCGACGTGGTGCCTTCTGGCGGTAACGATTGGGCCAATGGTGGTCGGGCAGAACCCGCTGCATTGACGCGGCAGAAAGCCGCAAAAGTATACACGGTGGTCTTCCGGCTTGCCTACCGCGAACGGGGCCCGGATCAGGCCCGCCGGCGAATACTGGCGCCCAGCTGCTGGAGCTTTTCCTCGATGCACTCGTAGCCGCGATCAATATGATAGATGCGGTCCACGACCGTCTCACCCTCGGCCGCAAGGCCCGCCAGCACGAGGCTGGCTGAGGCCCGCAGGTCGGTGGCCATGACCGGCGCGGCGCGAAGCTGCGGGACCCCCTGAACGATGGCCGTGTGCCCCTCGATCTTGATGCTGGCACCCATCCGCTGCAGTTCCAGAGCGTGCATGAAACGGTTCTCGAAGACGTTCTCGATGATCGTGCCGACGCCGTCAGCCACGCAGTTCAATGCCATGAACTGGGCCTGCATGTCGGTCGGAAAGGCGGGATAGGGATCGGTGCTGATGTCGACAGCGAGCGGCCGGCGGCCCCGCATGTCGAGCTCGATCCAGTCGGGGCCTGTCTGGATGGCGGCGCCCGCCGCCCTCAGCTTGGCCAGCACCGCCTTTAGGTGCTCCGGATTCGTGCGTCGTGTCCGGACACGCCCGCCCGTGATGGCGGCGGCCACGAGAAAGGTTCCGGTCTCGATCCGGTCAGGCTGCACGTCGTACTCCGCTCCGTGGAGCCGGCTGACGCCCTGGATGACGATGCGATTGGTCCCCGCCCCCTGGATTCGGGCGCCCATCTTGGTCAGGAACCCCGCCAGATCCACGACCTCGGGCTCCAGGGCGGCGTTCTCCAGCACCGTTTCACCGTCGGCCAGGCAGGCGGCCATCATCAGGTTCTCGGTGCCGGTGACGGTCACCTTGTCCATGACGAGATGCGTGCCACGGAGCCGGCCGGACCGGGCACGGATGTACCCGTCGACAATGTCCACCTCGGCGCCCATGGCGCGCAATCCGGCCACATGCAGGTCCACCGGCCGGGCCCCGATGGCGCAGCCGCCGGGAAGCGAGACGTCGGCGTGGCCGTAGCGCCCGACTAATGGCCCCAGCACCAGGATCGAGGCGCGCATGGTCTTCACCAGATCGTAGGGAGCCGCAAAATCGTGGATCGTCCGCGCATCCACTTCGAGCCGCATGCCGTCGTGGACCGTCACGCCAACCCCCATCCGTCCCAGCAACTCGATGCTGGTCGTGATGTCGTTAAGGTGCGGGATGTTGCCGAGAGTGACCTGGTCGTCGGCGAGCAGCGTCGCGGCGAGGATGGGCAGCGCGGCATTCTTGGCGCCGGAAATCCGCACCTCACCATCCAGGGGTCGGCCGCCGTTGATCGCCAGTTTGTCCATGGTCGGACCGCGGCAGGCTTCAGGCCTGCCGCGTACTCCATTCTTCCGGCGTGTAGGCCTGGATGGACAGGGCATGGATATCCCCGCCAATGCTGCTGCCAAGGGCTCCATAGATCAGCCGGTGGCGCTGCAGGGTACGCTTGCCCGCAAAGGAGGGGCTGACGACGAGGGCCTCAAAGTGCACGTTGTCGGTGCTCTGCACGGTGACCGTCGTCCCGGGCAGGTGCGCGCGGATCAGTACTTCGATCTCTTGTGGTGTCATGCTGGATACAGGGGCCGGACCGGTGAGGCGCGGCATTATAGATGACTTACAATCGTCACCCATGACCAGTGACCAGCAGGATTTCCGCGCCCGCGGTCGGCGGGTACTCGAAATCGAGGCCGCCGCGGTGGCCAGCCTGGCATCACGGCTCGACGCCAGCTTCGACAAGGCGTGCCAGCTCTGCCTGGAGTGCCGCGGGCGCGTCGTCGTCACCGGCATGGGGAAATCCGGGCACATCGCGGGCAAGGTGGCCGCGACGCTCGCAAGCACCGGAACCCCCGCCTTCTTCGTCCATCCCGGAGAAGCCAGCCACGGCGATCTCGGCATGATTACGCCGGTCGACCTGGTGATTGCCATCTCCAACTCGGGCGAGACGGACGAGCTCATCACCATCCTGCCTCTGCTGAAGCGGCTCGGTATTCCGCTGATCATGCTCACGGGCAACCCCCGGTCTACACTGGCCGAAGCCGCCACTGTGTCGCTGGACATCGCCGTGCGCGAGGAAGCCTGCCCGCTCAACCTGGCCCCGACCGCGAGCACCACGGCGGCGCTCGCTATGGGCGATGCGCTGGCGGTGGCCCTCCTGGAGAGCCGCGGCTTCACGCGAGAGGATTTTGCGCTGGCCCATCCCGGCGGCTCCCTCGGGCGGCGCCTGCTATTGCGGGTTGACGACCTCATGCACAGCGGTGACGGCATCCCGCAGGTTGGCCCCGAAACCCCGCTGGCGCAGGGCTTGATGGAAATGACCCGCAAGGGCCTCGGCATGACGGCCGTCGTCGAGCCGGACGGTCGGCTCGCCGGTATCTTTACCGATGGCGACCTCCGGCGCGTCCTGGACCGGGGCATCGACGTGCACCGGACGCTCATGCGGGACGTCATGACACCCAACTGCAAGTCGATCGCACCGGGCGTACTGGCTGCCGAAGCCGTCCACCTGCTCGAGCTCTACAAGGTCAACGGGCTCCTGGTCCTGGATGACTCGCGCAAGCTGGTCGGTGCACTCAACATCCACGATCTGCTTCGCGCAGGCGTCGTGTAGGCAGGACGCGGACGGCATGGACCAAGACGAACTCCGTTCGGCCGCGGCCGGCATCCGCCTTCTCGTGCTGGACGTGGATGGCGTCCTCACCGACGGCCGGCTGGCTTACGACAGCGATGGCCGCGAATCCAAGAGCTTCCACGTGCGGGACGGCTACGGCATCCAGCAGGTCATCGCGGCTGGCATCGCGGTGGCCGTGATCTCCGGCCGCCACTCGCCCGCGGCCGCGGCCCGGCTGTCGGAACTGCGCGTGCTGCACGTCTTTCTCGGCAGGAACGACAAGCGCCAGGTTCTCGATCAGCTGCTGGCGGAGCTGGGCATCCCCGTTGCCCAGGTCGCCTGTGTGGGCGACGACGTCACGGACCTCGGCATCATGAGTCTGGCCGGCCTGGGAATTACGGTGGCGGACGCGCACCCAGACGTCCGGCGGGCGGCCGACTGGGTGACCGAAGCCGGCGGCGGCGGCGGCGGCGTGCGCGAAATCTGCGACCTCCTGCTGGCCAGCCGGCAGCCTGCCTGAAAGTAACGGCCGCATGGAATTGCAACATCCTGTCCGGTTTGCCGTGCTGCTGGCCGCTGCACTGGGCACCTCCTGGCTCGTCTTTCGCAGCCCGCATTCCGCGGACGACAGCCAGCCGGACGCGCAGCTGGGCCTCGGCTACTACGTGCGGGATGCCAAGCTGACCGGCACGGACCCCGATGGCCGGATCCTGTATCGGGTATCCGCGAAGTCCGCGGAGCAACTGCTGGCCGACGGCACGATCACGCTGCGTGAAGTTGCCGTGGACTACGCCCCAGCGGCCCAGGTGCCCTGGAAGCTCCGGGCCAACCGGGGCCAGATACCGCCGGATCGGAATATCATTGAACTTGCCGGCGACGTTACCGCAATGACCGCTGCGAGCCCGGCTGCCGGAGTCGGGGATCGCAGCAGTGCGGCGCCGCTCCTGATCCAAACCGATTACCTGGAGCTGGATCCCGAAGCCTTCATCGCCATGACCGAACGCCCGGTGGCGGTCAAGCGCGACCGGGACACGCTCCGGGCCAGGGGGATGCGTGTCTATCTCAAGCAGGACCGTCTTCAGTTCAATGCCGATGTCCGCGGACGCTTCCTCCGATGATCGGCCGAGCGTGAACCATTCCACCCGCCTGCCGGGGCTGCTGCTCATCGCGGCGCAGTTGTGTTCGGCGCCCTCCACCGCCGCTGACAACGCGCCCGCAGCGATCCCCCAGCTGGCCCAGCCCGACGCGACGCTGCCGATCGACCTCGATGCAAACTTCTCGGAGCTGGACCGGCGCAACAACCGGCTTATCTTCCGGCAGCTCAAAATCCGACAGGGAACGCTGGCCATTGCGGCCGACGAAGCCACCGCCGATCCTGCCGACTTCGAGAACAGCGTCTGGGTGTTTACTGGCAATGTCAGTGTTGATAACGCCGGGACCAAAACCACCTGTGACCACGCAGAACTGACCTTCCGTGACAACAAGCTCCGGAAAGCCTTGCTAACCGGCCAGCCTGCCCGATTCAGCCAGCCGGGCACGGCAGGCAATCCGCCCACGGAGGGCCGCGGTGAGCGTCTGGAGTTTAATCTGGACGCGTCGACGATTCTGATGGCAGGCGAAGCATTTCTCAGCGATGGCAAGAACCAGATCTCGGGCAGCCGGATCGCCTACGACCTGCAGCGGCAAGTCGTGACGGCGGGCGGCACCGACGGTGGCCAGGTGCGCATGCGAATAACGCCACCACAGAAGCCGGTGAAAGCGCCGTGAGTACTCTCAAGGCGGAACAAATCCAAAAGCGGTTCAAGCAGCGGCAGGTCGTCAAGGGTATCTCGCTCAGCGTCGAGAGCGGGGAAATCGTCGGCCTGCTGGGGCCGAATGGCGCCGGCAAGACCACGGCCTTCTACATGATCGTCGGACTGATTCCCTGCGACGAAGGCAGCATTTCCCTGGACGACCACGATTTGACTGACATGGCCATGCATCGTCGGGCGCGGCTGGGACTAGGCTACCTGCCCCAGGAGGCGTCCGTCTTTCGGAAGCTGAGCGTCGAGGACAACATCCTTGCCATCCTCCAGACCCGCAAGGAACTCACCCGGATTGACCGGGAGCGGCTGCTGGAGGAACTGCTTGAGGAACTCCACATTACCCATGTGCGGATGAGCATGGGCGTCAGCCTTTCGGGCGGCGAGCGGCGGCGGGTCGAGATTGCGAGGGCGCTGGCCGCGGAACCGCGCTTTGTGCTGCTGGACGAGCCCTTCGCCGGGGTGGACCCCATTTCCGTCCTGGACATCCAGCGAATCATCCGCCACCTGGCCGATCGGGGTATCGGGGTTCTGATTACAGACCATAATGTGCGCGAGACACTGGGAATCTGTGGCCGGGCTTATATTCTCAACGACGGGGCCATGATCGCCGAAGGCTCGCCGGAAGATATCCTCGCCAACCAGCGGGTTCGCGAGGTTTATCTCGGCGAGGGCTTTAAACTATAGGCTGCGCAGGATGCGCGGCGCTCTTCAGGGAAGACGATGAAGCCGGCACTACAACTCAGGATCGGCCAACAGCTGACGATGACACCGCAGCTGCAGCAGGCCATTCGCCTACTGCAGCTTCCGGTGGCCGAACTCAACACGCAGCTCGAGCAGTTGCTGGCCGAGAACGTCATGCTCGACCTGGAGGAACCAGCGCCGGGCAGCGCCGACGCGCCTGTCGAACTGGATGCCTCCCCCGCGGACCCGGCCGAGGGCGGCACCCCGGAGGACGAAACGCCCACCGACAATTGGGATGACGCCGACAGCGAGTCGTCCTTGGCCGCCGCGGAGACGTCGGGCGACGATGGGGAGTCCCTGCTGTGGAACGACACCCCGGGTGGCGCCAGCAGCAATTGGGACGGCGACGACGGTCGGCCGGAACCCAGCGACCGTGCCAACGAAACGCTGCACGCGCACCTTCTGTGGCAGCTGGAGACGGAACACTTCGAACCGCAGGAAGTGTTGATGGGCCAGGCGCTTGTAGATGCGATGAATGACGCGGGCTACCTCACGGAACCGCTGTCCTCGATCGTGGAGACCCTGCAGAATTCCGGCGACTTCTCGCTGGAAGATCTCGAAAAGACCCTCACGAAAGTGCAGGCGCTGGACCCTGCCGGCGTCGGTGCCCGGGACCTGGGTGAATGCATCCGGATCCAGCTGCACCAGCTGGCGAAGAACGTGCCGGGCAGGGACCTGGCGGTTGCCATCACGGTCGACGGTCTCGATTTGGTCGCCGAGCAGCAACTGGGCATCCTGCGCCGGCGACTCGAGGTGTCCGAGGAGGACCTCGGCATCGCCCTGGCACTGATCCGCAACTGCCACCCCAAGCCCGGCCTGGCGGTACAGCCGTCGTCGCCTGACTACATCGTGCCCGATGTCTTCGTGCGCAAGCGCCACGGTCGCTGGACGGTGGACATCAACCGCTCGATCACGCCGCGGCTCAAGGTCAACCAGGCCTACGCAGACATGGTCCGTGGAGACAGCGAGCACGCCACGCTCCGCAACCAGCTACAGGAAGCCCGCTGGCTGGTGCGCAGTCTGGAGATCCGCAATGACACCCTGCTGAAGGTCGCCATCTGCATCGTGGCCCGTCAGGCCGCCTTCCTCGACCACGGCGAGGAGGCAATGCGGCCCATGGTCCTGCGTGACGTGGCCGACATCGTCGAGATGCACGAGTCCACCATTTCCCGCGTTACCGCCAACAAGTACATGCACACGCCCCGTGGCGTGTTCGAATTCCGGCATTTTTTCTCCAGCCAGGTGACTGGCGATGACGGCAGCGAGCAGTCGTCGACCGCGATCCGCGCCAAAATCAGGAAGCTGGTCAGCCAGGAGGATCCTGCAAAGCCGCTCTCCGATAGCCAACTGGCTGATTTGCTGTCAAAACAAGGCGTCCAGGTGGCACGGCGAACAGTGGCAAAATACCGGGAAGCCATGCATATAGAACCGTCCAGCGAGCGCAAGCGGCGCCCGCAGCGGTAGGGCCGGCCAACAACAGCATAAGGAAGCCACTATGCAACTCAATCTGACTGGCCATCACGTCGACATCACCGAGCCGATGCGCGACTACGTCCAGGCCAAGCTGGGCCGTATCGAACGGCACTTTGATCACGTGACCGTCGTGCACTGCATCCTGACCGTGGACAAGCTGCGTCACAGGGCGGAAGCCACGGTCAATGTGGCGGGCGGGCAATTGTTCGCCGAGGCGATCGAGGGGAACATGTATGCGGCCATCGACGGCATGGTCGACAAACTCGACCGGCAGGTCCGCAAGCACAAAGAGAAGCTCACGGACCACCACGCCCGGGAAAACGGCAAGCGCGACGTCTCCTGAGGCGCTCTCATGCGGCTGATCATCGTCAGCGGCCTGTCCGGCTCGGGAAAAACCGTGGCCCTCCACCACTTCGAGGACCTCGGCTTCTACTGCATGGACAATATGCCAGCCGCACTCCTGGCGACGATGATCGGCCAGATCACGGCCACGCAGGATCCCCTCTATGCCAACCTCGCCATCGGCATCGACGCGAGGACCCGGGCCGCCGACCTGGCCCACCTTCCGGAAGTCGTGCGGGACCTTCGGGCGCGAGGCGTTCGCTGCGAGGTGATCTTCCTGCATGCGGATGACAATATTCTCCTGAAGCGCTACGGCGAGACCCGCCGCAAGCATCCGCTGAGCGCCGCGGGCCTCAGCCTGCGTGAGGCCATCGACAGGGAGCGTCAGTTGCTGGGGCCCATCATCGCCTCGGCCGAGCTGGTGCTCGACACGACCCGCACCAGTGTCTACGAGCTGCGGGACATCATCCGCCGCCGGGTTGGCGCCCACGAACAGGCTGGTCTGTCCATCCTTCTCGAGTCCTTCGGCTACAAGCACGGGATCCCGGCGGATGCTGACTTCGTCTTCGACCTGCGCTGCCTGCCAAATCCCTACTGGGACCTTTCACTCAGGCACCTGACCGGCAGGGACGCGAAAGTCATGGATTTTCTCGACGCGTCGAACAGCGTCCAGCGGATGTTCAGCGACATCCTGGGTTTCCTCGACCGGTGGATTCCGGAGTACATCGACTTCAACCGCAACTACCTGACGGTGGCCATCGGCTGCACCGGCGGCCAGCACCGGTCGGTCTACATGACCGAGAAACTCGCGTCCGAACTGGCGAAGCGCTATTCGCCGGTCATGACCCGGCACAACGAACTGCCCGAAGAGGAGGGCCGCATCCAGGTACCGCAGTTCGGCGGGGTAATTGGGGACATGCCTTAATTTGCGGTGTGTAAGAGGCACGCTCGCACGGCCTCGCCGCTTACGCACCGCAAATTAAGGCATGCCCCCAATTACCCCCCAATTACCCCGCGTCGGCGATCTTCAGCACCCGGACGCGCTGCGAATACTCCTCGCTCAGGTCCCGCCACCCGGTGATGCCGGCGGGGGACTGGATGGGCTGCCCGTCCATGAATGCCAGCAGTTCATCCCGCCGCATCATGGCGTCCTCGTAGCCCAGGGCGATGAGCTCCCGGGTGTAGCCCGATTCGAACAGCAGGTAGCTCAGCAACTGGCTGCCACCGTAGTTCAACGCACCGAGGCCGCGCATGAGCAGGCGGATCGGCCGCGGCATTTCCAGGATATGCCGGGAGGCGATGGTGCGAATGTCGCGGCTCGGGAGCAGGATGAAGGCGTCCGTGTGATGCAGCTGGCCGAATTCACCCTGTAGGACCCTGCCGGGCATGTTTTCGAGAATCAGGTTGATGCGAATCAGGTTCTCGAGGTCAGAAGACAGCCCGTCCATAAAGAGCGCGTCGAGAATATAGCCGGCGATCTTGCCGAAGCTGGGATAGGGAACCGGCTGGTCTGCAGCCGGGAGCGGCTCCGGCGCCTCGTTCCGCACACCGATGACGAGCAGGCGGTGAGCGCCAAGCCGCAGCGCCGGCGAGAGGGGCGTGGCCTGGCGCATGGCGCCGTCGCCGAAGTATTCCTGTCCGATGCGCACCGGCGGAAACACCATCGGCACCGCAACGCTGGCCATGAGGTGTTCCAGGGCGATCCGGGTGGCCCGGCCCTTGCGCCGCACCCGTTCCCACGGGGCCAGTTCCGGCGCGCCCTGATAGAAGGTTATCGAGCGGGCAGAGCCGTACCCCGCGGCCGTGATGGCCAGTGCGCCGAGGTACCCCTTGTCGATGGAGTCCTGGATCGCGTCGAAATTGATACGGCCGCGCAGGAGCGCCCAGAGGGGATCGTTATCGAGCAGGGACTTGGGATTGCTGGGGCCCAGACCGCCGAGCACGATGGCGGCGAGCCAGTGCAGGCTGCCCTTCAGCATGGTGGCGGGATCGCAGCGGAACACCTGGCTCGAATGGAAGTTGGCCCAGACCCGTTCGAGATCGGCCACGGCGACCTTGAAGGAGCGGGCGCGGGACGCCAGCACGGCGGCGCTGATCGCACCAGCCGACGTGCCGCTGAGCACGGCGAAAGGGTTGGAGCGCCGCCGGGGCAGGAGGTCCGCCAGCGCCTTGAGGACCCCCACCTGATAGGCCCCCCGCGCTCCGCCGCCGGGAAGGACCAGGCCGATGTGCTTGTCGAGGCTGCCCAGCCCGCTGCTGGTACGGCGATCCGGGCTCATACGCCGTCGTCCTTAGTCGTTCTAGCGGCTCCCATGCGGCGGATGGTAATCACAGCGGAATAGCGGCCACAAGCAACACCACCCCGGTGCTATGCTCTAGTGCTTCCCAATCCCTGGATGACGATCATGATGCGTGAAGTAGCTCTCATTGCCGGCCTCGCCCTGGTCGTTGGCCTCGGCTACAGCTATATCAATGCCGCGCGGGCCGAACAGCCGGCCGTTGGTCAGGCCGCCCCAGGCTTCCGCCTCCAGGACCAGAACGGCAAGTGGGTGGCCCTGGATGACTACAAGGGCAAGTGGGTCGCCGTGTACTTCTACCCGAAAGCTGACACTCCCGGCTGCACCAAGGAAGCCTGCGAGTTCCGCGACAACATCTTTGCCTTCGAAGAGATCGGCGCGACGATCCTCGGGATCAGCATCGACGCCATCAAGGACCAGAAGGAATTCGCGGAGAAGTATCACCTCCCCTTCCCGCTCCTGGCTGATATCGACGGCAAGACGGCCGAGACCTATGGCGTGTTGAACAACCTGGGCATCATGAAGCTGGCCCGCCGCCAATCCTTCCTGATCTCACCGGACGGCAAGATCGCCAAGCACTACGACAAGGTGGATCCCGTCGGCCACTCCAAGGAGGTGCTGGCCGACCTGAAGGCACTGGGCGCCCGGAAAACTGGCTGATCGAGAACCCGGCGATTCTTACGCGGTGCAAAAGCACCGCGATCCGCGAAATGAAACGTGCACTCGTTATGTCAATACAAGCCTTGCGTCGCCTTGGCGGGGGCGTAGACTCCAATCCACTTGCCTATAACGATATAAGGGAATAGATAAAAATTCCCGATGACGGTGGGGGAAATCGTCCAAGGTGGCCAGCGACGGATGCGTCTAAATAAGCATCCGCGTTACTCCGGCAACGACACCAAGGACCAGACCTCCCGGCAGACTGACAATGAGCTTCGGCAACAAGTCGTCCTGGAGGATTGCTGAGATGAAACTGACCAAAGTTATCGCAACACTGGTTGCGACCTCGACTCTGCTGGCCGTGTGGGGCACCGCCAGCGCAGCGCCTTACGTACTGGTCGCCTGGCACCAGCGCAGCACCAGCGGCGCCCTCAGTTCACTGGCGTTCAAGTCCGGCGCAGCGCAAGGTTGCCCTGGGCCCACCTACAAGCAGCCCTGCTACAGCCCCGGCCAGTCTTTCGTTTCCGCAAATGGCATCGCGACCGCCGTGAGCGCCGCCGCTCCCACCTGGGACTGGAATGGCACCACGATGACGGAGTCAGGGCTGTTCTGGGCAACCTCCTTTCTCAGCAGCAACATGAGTGGCACAGCGGTGATCAGCGACAGGATTACCAACTTTTCTATAAATACGGGTTCGTCGACCAGCACCGCGGCCACTTACCAGTGCATAGAAGGTGATTTCCTCGCCGGCGTCGGCGCGAACGGTTGCTTGAATGTAAACCTGGGCGATGATTTTGCGTTGAACAGTTCCGCCGTATACAACGTGGGGGGCAATGCGAACTGCATCAACCGCACGGTCGG
>JBDSWH010000288.1:0-6927 GCA_039926785.1 Gammaproteobacteria bacterium | reverse complement strand
GGTCGGGTCCTCCTGCTGGGTTGGCAGCAGGTCCTCCACGGCGATGGTCCGGGGCACGGACCAGGGCGGGTTCACCACGACGGCGGTCACCGTGTCCTCGAAGCTCGGCGTGGGCCGGTCCGGGTGGCCCGCGATCACGCGCATGGTGAGCGTGGTCGTCCCGTCCTCCACCAGGTCCAGCGACCCGCCCGGCACGTTCACCCACAGGTAGCGTGGGCCGAAATCCCGGGGCAGCCAGCGCCAGCGGATTAGCGTGGTCTCCAGTTGCCGTATCCGGTCCGCAACGGGCACGTTGAGCTCCGTCAGGGTGCGCGCGTCAGGCACGCCGGTGGCCGGCAGGCCGTGGCGATTCTGGAAACCTTCGATGGCACGCACGAGCGACCCGTCGAAGAACCAGGCATCCGCCGTGCCGGGCAGTCCCGTGTAGTCCCCCTCGATGCGCAGCCGGTCCCGCAGGGCCACCACGCCGGCGTCCCGCTGGCCCGGCTGGGGCGTCAACGTTTCGGGCAGGTTCGGCCAGCCCCCATCGGTCGCGAGTTGCCGGTAGCGGGCGAGCGCGGCCTGCAGGCGTTGGGCAGCGGGTTGGGTGGGTTCGGCGGACAGATCCGGCGCGAGGGGGATGTGCCAGTCCGGATCACCGTCGGGTGTTGCCTGTGCGGCGCCCGTGGCCAGCATCAGCGCAGACAACAGCGCCAGCACCGTGCCGGCCCGCACGGCGAAGGCTCTCAGGCCGCGGCGCGTCGGCAGCGGCGACGGGCCGCCAGGGCGCCGACGGCGGTGCCGAGCAGCCACACACCCGCGGGCAGGGGCACGGCGGAGATGGTGACCTGGGTGCCCGTGAAGGCCGGGTAGATGCGCTGGTAGGTGGGCACGTAGCTCGCAAAGCTGCCGGAGAAGTCGTCGACGTCGACGAGGCCCAAGGTGGCCAGGCTGCCCGGTGCGCCGATGGCCGTGAAGGTGAAGGTGCCGACCGTGCCGGAGTCGGGCGCCTTGTCGAAGCCGAAGGACACGGTCTGGGTGTTGCCGTTCGTGGCGACCACCGGGGACTCGAAGAATTCAACGTTGCCTGCCAGCGCGAAGCCGCCGTAGTTGAGCAGGGTCTGGTTGAAATCCACCACGATCTGGCCGCCGTAGAGACCTGGGTGTGCGCCGGGTGCATCCGTGGCGTCCAGGACCAGGTTCACCGTGAAGACGCTGTTCGCGGCCACCGTGCCGCCCGGGGCGGTCACGGGGGAGGCGACCAGGACCAGGCTGGAGGCCTGGACGCCACTGGCGGCGATCAGCAGGAAGGCGGCGACGAGTGTGCGGATCTGCATGGTTCTTCCCAGTTCAGTATTCAAGGATCTTTACGGCTGGATCGGCGGGCCGGTAGCGATATCGCGCAGGAGTCCCACGTCCTTGATGCGACCCTGGCCCTCCAGCGTGACGTCGATGATGTGGGTGATGCCGCGGGGGCCGCCGGCTTCACCGACGATGGCGCCCTGCACGAAGTTGCCGGAGCCGACGACATTGCTGGTGAACTGGTCGGGCTGTGAGATCAGGTTGGCGCCCGAGACGGCGCCGCCCGCGCCGAAGCTCCAGGCGGGATTCGTCCAGGTGCCTGTCCAGTTGGGATCGCTGCCGAAATTCAGGGTCATGTTGCCGGTCGTGGCGTTGTTCACCGACATCGGCCCGCTGAAGTTCAGGGTGACGTTGCCGGCATTCATCGCGTCCAGGCCGGCCTGGCTGGTGGCCGTGCCCCAGGCGAAGTAACAGGAGCGGGCGCTCTCCCGCGTGCCGTGGGTCCAGACGTCGGCGGCGAGCTGGATCTCGCCGTCTTCCGCCTGCACGACCCGGGCAATCAGGCGCGAGTTCAGGTCACCCTCCGTGCCGGTGCTGCGCAGGTTGCCGTAGCCGTCGGGCCGGGTCTGGATGTTGGTGGTCATCGGCACGGATGCAATCTCGCCACCGCTTTCCGGGTCGATGACGAAGCCGGTGCCGTCCGGGGCCAGGTCGATGCGGCCGAATTCGGTGTTCTCCGGATCACCCGTGCTGGTGACGCCGCTCACGATGGTGGCGAAGCCGCAGGGCGTGCCTGGCGCGCAGCCCTCGACGGCCAGCAGGGGCTCCAGCCGAGGCACGCACTGGCTCGCTAGCCCTGAGCCCGCGTCGCAATCGATGGGATCATCCGGAATCGACAGTGCCACCAGAGGCGCAGCGGCGGCGGGCGCCAGGGCGGCCCAGGGACCCCAGCAGAGCACGGAGCTGGCGGCATCGGGGCCAGCGCAGGGATCCACACTGGCAATCTGTGCGCGTACCGGGGCGGGCACTGGCGCCGGCGCTGCCGCCAGCTGATCCTTGCAGGCGTTGATCGCGCTCTTCGGCGCGGCCTTCGGATCGGTGGCCCAGCGCTCGAGCAGCGCAGTGCAGTCGGCGTCCGAGCGGGCCGGAGCCGCGCGAGCGCTTCCGGCGGGAGTTGCTGCGGCGGTTGCCAATACCGGCAATGCCAGCAACAGGACGGCGGCCAATGCGAATGATTTCTGCATGAGTCTTTCCCAATCTTACCGGCACCGCGTCTCTCGGGGCGGGGTCTCCGCGCGGCGGAAACCGTCCCTGGCGCAATTCGCCGGCATTGTTCTGCTTATCGTGTACGCGTTCTACACCATGAGCAGACGCAGTTCACGGGCACTTCGGGTTTTTGCGACCCGCGTCTCGTTACTTAATTCCCCGCAACTTGCCAAAATCTCCCGGCACTCCCTAGAAGCGCCGGGACAGGCCCAGGCCGACCTGATGCCGGTCGTATTCGTAGAGCGGCACGCTCGACTGGTTGTCGGTGTAGGTCCAGCCCCCGACCAGGGACCAGTTGGCCAGCGCCCCCTCGCGGAAGTCGTGCTGGAAGCCCAGCGTGGCGCGCAGCTCGTCGTCGTCGCGCGCGAACCCGAACAAGGGCTCCACGCCATCGAAGTTGTACCAGCGGTAGCCCAGCCGGCCGAACACGGCGCCGTTCTGCCAGGCCTCGGTCGTGAAGCCGATGAAGACATCGGGTCCGTTGTAGCTGTAGTAGTCACGGTCCGCGTCGAAATCCGGATAACCCGCGCCGACCTGCACGAGCAGGCTGCGCTGCCGGAAGTAGCGGCCCACGGTCAGGTAGGGCGCCACGTAAAGGCCGTCGCGCCCGCTATCGGCGTCGTTGTGGTAGTTGCGATCGGTCACGATGGCGTCCAGTCCCACTTCCCAGTCGTTGCCGATCTGCCAGGCGATACCCGGATTCACACTGCCGAAGAAGGCCAGGTCGTCCCCGCCGAGGAAGATCTCCTCACCCTGAAGGCCAACGTAGGCCCGCCAGTGGCCGGGCACGATCCAGGCCGGCCCGGTGCGCAGCGTGAGCACGCCCAGGTTGAAGTCGGACTCGTCAAAGTAGGCCCGGTAGTAAGCATTGGCCTCGCTCTGCCACACGAAGGTGCCCGTGTCCTCGCCCCAGTCGAATCGCCGGTTGGGGTTGTAGGTGTGGGTGATGCCCGTGTTGATCACACCGGCCCAGTCGCTGGTTTCCCGGGACTCCGCCGCCACCTGGAACGGCAGCCCGCCGATGTCGATGATGTCCCGGGACGGCCCGACGTTGACGTTGGTGTCGTACAGGACGCCGGCGTAGAAGGAGGGCGACCACTGGTGGCGCGCAGCAAAGCGCTTCTCGTCCGCGTCGATCTGGGCAAGGAACGCCAGCACGGTGGCCTTCACGGAGGGAGGCGTGTTGGGATCATCCAGCACGCGCTGCGCTTCGGTGCGCGCGGCCGCGTAGTCCCGCGACAGGTAGTAGACCCGCGCCAGCTCGAGGCGGGCCCGGCTCAGCGACGGATTCGCGGCCAGCAGACGCGTGAGCTGTTCGCGCGCGGTCCGCAGCCGCGCCTGCTCGACCGAGGCCATCGCCTCGTCGAACTCCTTCTGGACCGAGAGTGGCTGCACCGAGGCCGACGGCGCGGCGCTCTCCGCCGCGGCAAACCGGCCAGCCGGCAGTGCCAGCAACAGGGCGAGGAACAGGCCGACGGCTTGGGCCGGAACGGTGGCCCGGGAGTCGGACATGAGCTTGCTTTCCATAAGCCTTTTTGTTGTAGTTTCGAGGCCTTACCTCACATTACAGCACGCCGCATCAACGCTCCAACGACCATATTGCTATATCGCCGGGCCGGGACCCGGATTCTGTCGTGGGGTTTCCTGCTGTTGGCCTCGTCGGCTGTCCACGCCTTTCCGGACCAGCTGTTCGGTTACCGGCAGGTGCCCCAGGAGCGCATCGCCGATTTTCCACAGTGGCTGCGCGTCCTTGAACGGCACCTGAAGGACGACCTCGTGGACGGCCCCGAAGCCGGGGACTGCAACGCGAGGGTCTTCAACCGCTGCCACCTGGCCCAATGGCAGCGCTTTCTTGCCACGACACGAGGCAAGCCCGTTCGCCAGCAGCTGGAGGCCGTGAACCGCTTCGCCAACACGCGGGACTACGTGCTCGACATCGACAACTACGGGGTTGAGGACTACTGGGCGATTCCCCGGGAATTCCTCGGCAACGGTGGTGACTGCGAGGACTACGTGATCACCAAGCTGTTTTCGCTGCTGTGGCTTGGTTATCCGCCGGATGAACTGCGCCTGGTGATCGTCCAGGACACCAACCTGCGGGTTCCCCACGCGGTGCTGGCAGTGGCCCGGGGTGCGGAGACGCTGATCCTCGACAACCAGATCCAGGCGGTGCTGTCGGACCGGGAGGTCGTGCACTACGTGCCCGTGTTCTCGATCAACGAGTCCCACTGGTGGATTCACCTGCCGCCCGCATGACCGACGCCGCTCCACAACGCCCGGCCCTGTCGCCCGTTGCCGTTGCGGTGCTCGCCCTGCTGGGTCTGGTGGCCCTCGGCGCGGTGCTCATCAACATCTATATAGAGGGAGAGCGGCAGCGGGACCTGCTCCAGTGGGGGTCCCGGCTGGGGCTGGTGGCCGATGCCAAGGCGGATGCGGTGGCGCGGCTTCTGGCCACGGACCGTCGGGAGCTGGAAGAGCTGGCGCAGAACGCGTCGCTGCAGTTATACCTCTGGCAGGTGGTCAAGGCCCGCCAGAATCCCGCGGCGGCGGCAGAGCCCGCCCAGCAGGCCTACCTGCGCAATCTGATCCTGGCGGCGGCGGAGCGGGGCGGTTACCTGGCGGATGCCGCGTCGCGTGTGCCGGCCAACCTGCCCCGCGCAGGCAGCTCGGGGCTTGCCCTGCTTGACGCGGAGTTGGGCACCGTCGTGGCGACGCCGGGTCTCGGTTCCGTCGTTGGACTCTTCGGCGACGTAGCCCGGCGCGCCCTCGCGACGCCCGCCCGTCCGGTCGTCGACCTGGTGCTCGGCCCTGACGACCGGGCAATGCTGGTGATCGCGGTACCTGTCAGCACGGTGTCTGGTGCCCTGCAGGCCGGGCCACAGGCCGGGCCCCAGATCGGGCCCCAGGCCGGGCTAGGGGCCGGCAGCCGGCCGGGTGGTGTACTCGTGGCCGCGCGCGGCGCGGACGAGGAACTCTATCCGCTGCTCAGCCGCGGCCCGGCGTTTGCCGAAGACAGCGAAACCCTGCTGCTGGCCCGTCATGAGGACAGCGTGCTCTTCCTGTCGCCCACCCGGGAGGGCTCCAACGCACTCCGCCGCAGCATGCCGCTGGACAGGCCCGAGGCGGATACAGAACTCGCCGAAGTTGCGGCGGTACTAGCGCCGGACGGTTTCTCGTCGCTCGACAACTACCGGGGCACGCCCGTTCTGCAGGTGAGCCGGCGGATCCGGGGGCCAGGCCTCCGCAACCCGGCAGATGACGGCGGGGAATGGGTGCTGGCCCAGCAGGTGAATGCGAGTGACGCGCTCAGCGGCGCCAACGAACGGCGACGCTTCCTGCTGGCCACCCTGTCGCTGCTGCTCGTCGCCATCGCGGCGCTGGCCGTGGCCGCCTGGCGCCACGGGAGCAGCGTGCGGGCGGGGCATCAGGCCGCGGAGCTCCGGGAGAAAGCGGCCAAGCTGCAAAAGCAGACCGATTTGCTCCACACCATCACCGACAACCTGGACGTACTTACTGTTCTCGTCAACCGCGAGCAGGAAGTGGTTTTCACGAACCAGGCCACGGCCCTGGCCGCCCGGAACACGATCGCGGGCATCGTCGGCGGGCGCCTCGCCAGCATCTTCGGCCATGACACGGCGACACTCCTCGGAGAATTGGGCGACGAGGTGCGGCGCAAGCGCACGCCGCTGCACCGGGTGCTGCCGCTGACGCTCGATGGCGCTCTCAAGACCTTCCAGACCAGCCTGATCCCCGTGGACCGCATCGGTGAACGCCGCCAGCTGGTACTACTGGTGCTGAGCGATGTGACGGAACTGAAAGTGACCGAGCAGCAGCACGCCGATTTGCTGCGGGGCCTGGTCAGTAAGCTTTCCGACGTGGTGGACCTCCACGACCCGTACTCCGCCCACCACGCCAGCCGCATGGCCGAGGTCGCCCAGGCCGTGGCGCGGGAACTCGGCCTGCCCGCCGGTGAACGCGAGACCATCGGACTCGCCGCCACACTCGCCAACATCGGCAAGATCATGCTTCCGAGTGACCTGCTCACGAAGACGGAGCCGCTGACCCCCGCCGACCGGGAGTTGCTCCGCAAGCACGTGGACTACAGCCTGGAGCTGCTGACGGGCCTCGACTTCGAAGGGCCTGTTCTGGACGTGATCGCCCAGAAGCAGGAGTTGCTCGACGGCAGTGGCTACCCGAAGGGTCTCACCGAAAAGCAGATGACGCTCTCAGGCCGGATCCTGTCGGTCGCCAACGCCTTCGTGGCGCTGGTCAGCGCGCGGGCCTGGAGGCAGGGCGTGTCCATCGAGGCCGCGCTGGAAGAACTCCTGCGCGGTGCTGGTGCGCACTACGACCGCCGGGTCATCGCGGCGCTGTTCCATG
>JBDSWH010000287.1:0-13389 GCA_039926785.1 Gammaproteobacteria bacterium | reverse complement strand
TGGCTCGATCCGAAGCCTATCTGCGTGGGGCACTGACGCTGGATCCCCGCTTTCCGGACGCGCTGTACCAGCTGGCCGATGTCTCGCTGGAAAGGGGCAACCCGTTGCAGGCGCGGGGCTTCATCGAGCGGCGCCTCGCCACTGGCAAGCCGACGGCGGCCGCCCTCTGGCTGGGTGTCCGCATCGAACGCGCGCTGGATGACCCGACGGCGGCCAACCGTTATGGCGACCAGTTGCGGCAGACATTTCCCGAGTCCAACGAGGCTCGCCAGCTGCGCAACTCGTCATGATGGCCGACGGCAAGAATGACACGGCGCTGGGACTCGGCGAGAGGCTGCGGTCGGCCCGCAAGGCCCGGGCGCTGACCCTGGAGCAGGCCGCCTTCACGCTGCGGCTCGAGGCCGCCGTGCTTCGGGCACTGGAGGACGAGCGCTTCGACGTGCTGGGCGCTGCTGTCTTCGTGCGCGGTCACCTGAAGGCTTACGCCAGATTGCTTGGGTTGTCCGAGGAGGCGGTGCTGACGGCATACCGGGCGGCCGACCCCAAGGCGGATGCACCACCCAAAGTGACCCGGGAGCTGGAGAAGCCCCTCACCACTACGCCGGGCCCGCTCGCCATCGCGGCTGCGGTTGGTTTTGCCCTGCTCGCAGTGGTGTTGCTGTACGTCCTACGTGGCGGCCAGGAGCCGGTGCCCGCGCGCCAGCTGCCGGCCGCTGAACTGCTGCCCCCCGTTGAGACGGCACCAGCCCCCGTGCAGGAGTCGGCGCCGCTCGCCGACACCGGGCCGGTATTGGTGGATCCGTCCATCACAACGCAGCCGGCGCCGGCTGCAGAGGCCGCGCCCACCGGCACCCCGGTTCCACCGGCCGGGACCTTCGAATGAGCGAGAATTTGCAGGCGATCCGCGGGATGGAGGACATCCTGCCGCCAGCCAGCGCCACCTGGCAGCATGTGGAGGCCACCATCCGCGGCCTGCTGCTCGACTACGGTTACCAGGAGATCCGTGTCCCCATCGTCGAGCGCACGGACCTCTTCAGCCGTTCGATCGGCGAGGTGACGGATATCGTCGAGAAGGAGATGTACACCTTCGACGATCGCAACGGGATGTCCATCACCCTGCGCCCCGAGGCCACGGCCGGCATCGTGCGGGCGTGCATGGAGCACGGCCTGCTGCGCAACCAGCGGCAGAAGTTTTTCTCTACCGGCCCGATGTTCCGCTACGAGAAACCACAGAAGGGCCGCTATCGGCAATTCCACCAGTTCGACGTGGAGGCTCTGGGATTCGCTGGACCCGACATCGATGCCGAGCTGCTGATTCTGCTGGCGCGCCTCTGGGGCCTGCTGGGTATCCAGCACGTAAGCCTGCAGATCAATACGCTGGGCACGGCAGAGTCCCGCCGGGTGTACCGGGAAGTTCTCGCCGCGTACTTCCGCGCGAGCGAGGGTCAGCTGGATGAGGACAGCCGCCGTCGCCTCGACCGGAACCCGCTGCGTATCCTGGACAGCAAGAATCCCGATCTTCAGGCGCTGATTGCCGGCGCGCCGCAGCTCACCCAGTACCTTGACGGGCCCTCGGAGGCCCACTTTGCCGAGTTGCGGGCCCTGCTCGACGATGCCGGCCTGGTCTACACCGTGAATCCCCGCCTGGTGCGGGGCCTGGACTATTACGGGTTGACGGTTTTCGAGTGGGTCACCGACCGCCTGGGCAGCCAGGGGGCGGTCTGTTCCGGCGGCAGGTATGATGGCCTCGTCGCGCATCTTGGGGGCGAGGCCACGCCCGCGATCGGCTTCGCGATCGGCCTGGAACGTCTCGTGGCGTTGTGCGCGCTGGCAGGCGTGTCGGCGCCGCACCGGAGTGCTGATGTGTACGTGGTTGCCGTCGGTGATGGCGCCACACGGGTGGCATTCCGGATTGCAGAGAGCTTGCGCAATGCAACGCCGGCGTTTCGTGTGGAAACCAACTGCGGTGGCGGCGGTTTCAAGTCCCAGATGAAGCGCGCCGACAAAAGTGGCGCGGCGGTCGCCGTGATTCTGGGTGAAGACGAAGTGGCGGCCGGCACGGCGGTAGTGAAGCCGCTGCGGGCCGAGGTAGAACAACGGAAGGTCAACCTGGCGGACCTGGCGACGGCCATCCGGCCGCATCTCGCCGGTGCCTTGGCCTGATATCCAAACACAACGATTGACGGGAAATGCCGTGGAAGAATTACTGACCGATCAACAACAGGCCGAACAGGTCAAGGGCTGGCTGCGCCAGAACGGCATGTTCCTCGTGGCTGGCGTCGTCCTGGGCCTCGGTGCCCTGTTCGGCATGAACCAGTGGAACCGCTATCAGGAGCGGAAGGCGGAAGAGGCATCTTTGTTCTACGAAACCTTCCTGCAGTCGGTCCGCACCAATCAATTCGAGCCGGCAGAGTCCGCAATGGCAACCATGGCTGCCGAGTTCGGCAAGTCTCCCTACGTGGACCAGGGACGGCTGCTCATGGCCCGCCTGTACCTGGATCGGAGCAAGCCGGACCAGGCCGTAGAGTCCCTCCGGCAGGTCGTTACTACGGCCACCTCGACAGAGTTCCAGAACATCGCCCGGCTCCGACTGGCCCGGGTGCTGGTTTTCCAGCAGAAATATGCTGAGGCGCTGACGGCCCTGGTCGATCCCGGCTCACGTGCGTTTGCCCCGGCTTTCCACGACGTCCGGGGCGATGTGTATTTTGCCCAGGGCAACCTTTCGCAGGCCCGCAGCGAATACGAGCAAGCCCTGAACGGGGACGTGGCCGCCAACGTGATCGACCGGACCTACGTTCAGGCCAAGCTCGATGATCTGGGCGGCGCGAGCGCAGCGCTTGCCCCGAACACGACACCGAACACGACACCGGGCGCGACACCGGGTGCGACGCCTGGCGCGACGCCGGTTGTGCCCGCTGCGCCGGCCACCCCGGCTGCCCCCGCGCCGTGACGCCGCTGGAGACCCCACTGCCCGGTTCGCGGCCGCTGGCGGGTTGGACGCGCCGGCTGCTCCTGCTGGCGGTACTGTCCCTTATTCAGGCGGGCTGCAGCCTCTTTGGCGGTGATGACGATGCCAACCCGCCGGCTGACCTCACCAAATTCAAGCCCACACTCCGGATCAGCAAGGCCTGGCATGCCAGCCTGGGCGACAACAGCGAGTTCCTGCGCCTGGCGCTGCAGCCCGCATCCGACGGTGCAAGGATCTTCGCGGCTGCCCACGACGGCCGGGTGTCGGCCTTTGAAGCGATCAAGGGCAAGCGCCTCTGGCGCACCAAGACGAAGCTGCCGCTGTCCGGTGGCCCGGCCACGGATGGCCAGGTGGTGGTGCTCGGTTCGAGTGATGGCGATGTGATAGCCCTGAACGCAGACGACGGCCAGCAGAGGTGGCGCGCCACCGTGTCCAGCGAGGTGCTCGCGGCGCCGGCGATCGCCAATGGACTGGCACTGGTGCGCACCGTGGACGGCAAACTCTCCGCACTGGACCTTGCCGATGGCCGGCAACGCTGGTTTGTGCAGCAGGTGATGCCGCGACTGTCGGTGCGCGGTACCGGCGCGCCGGTGGTGGTCAAGGATGTCGTCATCTGCGGATTCGACAACGGGAAGCTGGCTTCCTACTCGCTTGCCGACGGGTCGCCGGGCTGGGACGTGATGCTGGATCCGCCGGCGGGTCGCAATGAAATCGAGCGACTGGCTGACATCAATGCGACCGTGCGCACCATCGGCGACGATTTGTATGTCGTCGGCTACCGGGGCCAGCTCTCGGCCGTGGCCGCCGAGTCGGGCCAGGCCCTCTGGTCCCAGGATGCCCGCAGCTACGAGGGCCTCGCGGTCGACTTGGAGAACGTCTATGTCTCCGGTGCCGACAGCAACCTGGCCGCCCTGTCCCGGGTGTCCGGCAATGAAGTCTGGAGGCACGAATTGCTGAAGAACCGTGACATTTCCGGTCCGACCGCCTGGCAGAACTCCGTGGTGGTGGGGGATTTCGAGGGCTACGTGCACTTCTTCAATGCCGCCACGGGAGAGCTCGAGGCCCGGGTAAGGGCCGGTCACGATCGGGTGACATCGCCGCCGCTTGCCGTGAACGACATGCTGTACGTGCAGACCGATGGCGGAGACCTGGCTGCCTTCCGGCAGCGTCCCCAATAGCGGCGTCCTGACGTGCTGCCCGTATTCGCCCTGGTCGGCCGCCCGAATGTCGGCAAGTCGACGCTCTTCAACGCCGTCACGGGCACGCGAGACGCGCTCGTCGCGGATTTTCCCGGCCTCACCCGGGACCGGCTCTACGGTTACGCCACGCTCGCCGGACGGCTGGCGATCGTCATCGATACGGGTGGCCTGAGTACCGGCACAGCGGGCGGCAACAGTGCCTTTCGCGATCTCATCGATCGCCAGGTTTCCTACGCCGTGGGCGAGGCCGACGTGGTCGTCCTGCTGGTGGATGCGGCCGAGGGGCCGTTGCCGGACGACCATGACATCGTTGCCCGGATCCGCAAGGCCGGTAAGCGGGCAGTGCTTGCCATCAACAAGTCCGAGGGCAGAGAGCCACTGCAGCTGGCCGCGTCGTTCTACGAGCTGGGGCTTGGCGAACCCGTGCCGATCTCCGCCCTGCAGGGCGATCGTCTGGCCCTGCTCGGGACTCGCATTCTTGCCGAGTTGCCGGCCCCGGCGCCGGCCATCGATGAGGGCGAGGGCACGCCCGCGGGCATGCCGGGACCAACGGGCACGCGCATTGCGGTCATTGGCCGGCCGAATGTGGGCAAATCCACACTGATCAACCGCTACCTCGGCGAGGAGCGACTGCTCACCTCAGACCAGGCCGGCACCACCCGCGACAGCATCCAGGTGCCGTTCAGTCACGACGGGCACGATTTCATGCTCGTGGACACCGCGGGTATCCGTCGCAAGGCCCGCGTCGACGAGATGATCGAGCGCTTCAGCATCGTGAAATCCCTGCAGGCCCTCGAAGAAGCGGACGCCGTGTTGCTGCTGCTGGACGCCCGTTCCGGCGTCACGGACCAGGACGTGTCGCTGATCGGTCTCGTCCTCGAACGGGGGAGGGCGCTGGCCATCGGCATTAACAAATGGGACCGGCTGCCGACTGACCAGCGGGACAAGGTGAAGACCGATCTGGACCGCAAGCTGCCGTTCCTGGACTTCGCGGACCTGCACTACATCTCGGCCCTGCATGGCACGGCCATTTACGATCTGCTGTCGAGCGGCCGGCGGGCCGCGGAAGCCGCGGTTCGCGACCTGCCAACACCGGAATTGAATCGCGTGTTGAAGGACGCCATCCAGGCGCATCCCACGCCAGTTGCCCACCACAGCCGCATCAAGCTCACCTACGCCCATCAGGGCGGCCGTCGGCCGCCGCTGATCGTGATCCACGGTAACCAGACCGCGGCGCTCCCCGAAAGTTACCGCCGCTACCTCGTGGGTTGCTTCCGCAAGGTGTTCCGCCTGCGCGGTACGCCGATTCGCGTCGAGTTGCGCGCGGGCAAGAACCCGTTCGCGGGCCGGCGCAACAAGCTCACGCCCCGGCAGGTCAAGCGGCGGGAGCGCGTCCGGACCATAGGCAAGCGGCGTAACTGAACCATATCCATATAACCAATGGATCAAGACGTCGACGCACCCCAACTGTCACCACCCGGCATAATTGCCGCCCAATGACCAACGCACGCCAGTTTTGCCAGTATTCCGGCCGCTTCGAGATGCTTCGGGGCGGACATCTCGACGGGCCCGTCATCGCCTACGAAACCTGGGGCCAGCTCAACTCCGCCCGCGACAACGCCATCCTCATCTTTACCGGCATGTCACCGTCGGCCCACGCCAGCTCGTCGCCCAGAGATCCGTCGCCGGGTTGGTGGGAGGAAATCGTTGGGACCTCCCGGCCGATCGACACGCGCCGATTCTTTGTCATCTGCATCAACTCCCTGGGCAGCTGCTTCGGGTCCACCGGACCCGCGTCGACTGATCCGGCCACCCGCAAGCCCTACGGGGTGTCTTTCCCCGTGCTCAGCCTGGAAGATGTGGCCAGCGCCGGCAAGGCTGTCCTCGGGCAACTGGGCATCGACACTCTGCACACCGTCGTGGGTCCGTCGATGGGCGGCATGACGACGCTGGCGTTCGCCATCCAGAATCCAGGCGTGTCGCGCAACCTCGTCCTGCTCTCGACGGCGGCCCGGGCCTTGCCATTCTCGATTGCCATCCGCTCCCTGCAGCGGGAGATGATCCGGCGCGACCCCGCCTGGGAAGATGGCAACTACCCGGCGGGCGCTGGTCCCATCACGGGCATGCGCCTGGCCCGGAAGCTGGGGATGATGACCTACCGATCGGCCGGGGAGTGGGAGCAGCGTTTCGGACGTGAGCGCGTCCCCGGCGAGCGGCAGGCCGGCAACGCCTTTGCCCTGGACTTTGAGGTCGAGGCCTACCTGGAAGCCCACGCGCAGAAATTCATCGGCCAGTTCGACGCCAACTGCTACCTCTACTTGTCCCGTGCTAGTGATCTGTTCGATGCGGCCGACCACGGGGGTTCCGTGCAGGCGGGATTGGCCAAGGTGCGCGTCGAACGGGCGCTGGTGATGGGCGTGGCGACCGACATCCTGTTTCCCCTTGCACAGCAGCGCGAGCTGGCGAGCGGGCTGGCGTCACCGGGTCGCGACGTGCAACTGGTGGAATTGCCGTCAATCCAGGGCCACGATTCCTTTCTCGTGGACATGGACCGGTTTCGGCCAGTGCTCACGTCGTTCTTCGGTACGGCGAAACCGTAGCCTTGATGATGCCGTCGGCCACCCGCGCGGTGATTCCGTCGCCGGCCTGTACCTGCGCCGTACTGCGGACCACGCGGCCGGTGGCGTCCTGGACGATGGCGTAGCCGCGCTCCAGGGTGCTGAGCGGGCTCACCGTATTCAGCCGGCCACTCAAGACGGCGAGCGTGGTTCCGGGCGCCACGAGTCGTGCCCGCGCCGCGGCGGCCAGCCGCAATCGTGTACTCGCCAATTGGTTGGTGCTCATCCTCACCAGTACCGCGGGTGAATTGCTGCGCAGCCGGGCCAGTGCGTTGGCCACGCGGAGCTGGTCAAGAGTGAGTTGGGTGCGCAGGGCGCCGCCGAGTTGGGCGCGAAGGTCGTCCAGCCGTTGTGCGTTCTGCCGCAGCATGAATCCCGGATGGCAGCGGGCGAGGCGGGCGTTGAGCGTGCGGAACGCGAACCGGCTGCCATCGAGTGCCCGGCGGGCCGTCACGGTCACGCGCCGCTCCAGTGCCTGGACTCGCCGCAGCCAGTCGCTGCCGTCGGGCACAGCCAGCTCCGCCGCACCGGACGGCGTCGGCGCCCGCACGTCCGCAACCAGATCCGCAATGGTGAAGTCGACCTCGTGGCCCACCCCGGAGACCACGGGGATCGGACAGGCAGCGATGGCCCGCGCGACAATCTCCTCATTGAAGGCCCAGAGGTCCTCCAGCGAGCCGCCGCCGCGGGCGAGCAGCAGCACGTCGCACTCGTTCCGGCTTGAGGCGACCTCGAGTGCGCGCACGATGTCGAACTTGGCCTGGTCGCCCTGGACCTGAACCGGGTACAGCACTACCGGGATGGCGGGAAAACGCCGTTTCAGGATGTGCAGTACGTCCCGGATGGCGGCGCCGCTCGGCGACGTGATGACGCCGATCCGGCGTGGCAGCGGCGGCAGGTCGCGCTTCCGGGCCTCGTCGAACAGCCCTTCGGCGGCGAGTCGCCGCTTCAGATCCTCCAGGCGGCGGCGCAGCAGGCCTTCGCCCGCTGGTTCCAGGTGCTCTACGATCAGCTGATAGTCGCCCCGGGGCTCGTAGATGCTCACCCGGCCCCGCGCCAGCACCTGGTGCCCGTTGGCCACGTTGATGTCCGTGGAACGGCCCCGGCCGCGGAACAGCGCGCAGCGGATCTGGGCCTTGTCGTCCTTCAGGGAGAAATAGAGGTGTCCCGAGGCCGGGCGCGCCAGGTTCGAGACCTCGCCTTCCACCCAGAAGACGGGCAAATCCTGCTCCAGCAGCTGCCGGGCCAGCCGGTTCAGCTGGGACACGGACAGGACCTTCTTGCCGGGGGTGTCCACCATGCCGCCAGTTTACGTGCCTGGACAGCCTGCGTAGAATGACTTATGCGGATCACCCACGACGCGCTGACCTTCGATGACGTCCTCCTGAAGCCGGCCTACTCGGAGATCCTGCCCCGGGAAGTCAGTCTCCGGACCCAGGTGACGCGCGGCATCACTCTGAATATTCCGATCCTCTCCGCCGCCATGGATACGGTGACCGAAGCCCGCCTGGCGATTGCGCTCGCCCAGGAAGGCGGCATGGGCATCATCCACAAGAACATGAGTCCCGCCGACCAGGCCCGCCAGGTGGCCCAGGTCAAGAAATACGAGAGCGGCGTCGTCAACGACCCCATTACGGTCCGGCCCGACCAGACCATCCGGGAAGTTCTCGCGATTACGCACGCCCACAACATCTCCGGCGTGCCGGTGGTCGACAAGGGGCGCACGGTAGGGATCGTGACCAACCGGGATCTCCGCTTCGAGACGCGGCTCGACGCACCGGTTTCGAGCGTCATGACCCCGGAGAGCCGGCTCGTCACCGTCCGCGAGGGCGCCGACAAGAAGGAAGTGCTGGAGCTCCTGCACAAGCACCGCATCGAGAAAGTGCTGGTGGTCGCCGAGAACTTCCAGCTGCGCGGCATGATCACGGCCAAGGATTTCCAGAAGGCCAAGGACTATCCCCTGGCCTGCAAGGATGACCGGGGCGCGCTGCGCGTCGGCGCGGCCGTAGGCACCGGCGGCGACACGGCCGAGCGGGTCAAGGCGCTGGTGGATGCCGGCGTTGACCTGCTGATCGTTGATACGGCCCACGGCCACTCGAAGGGCGTGCTCGACCGGATCAGCGCGATCAAGAAGGAATACCCGAAGCTGCAGGTCGTCGGCGGCAACATCGTCACGCCAGAGGCCGCGAAGGCGCTCGTGGCGGCGGGGGCGGATGGCGTCAAGGTCGGCGTCGGTCCCGGCTCCATCTGTACCACGCGCATCGTTGCCGGCGTGGGCGTACCCCAGATCACCGCGGTGGCCGACGTGGCCGGCGCGCTCGAGGGCACGGGCGTGCCGCTGATTGCCGACGGCGGCATCCGGTATTCCGGCGATTTCGCCAAGGCGATCGCGGCCGGCGCCCACTGCACGATGATCGGCGGCCTCTTCGCCGGCACCGAGGAGGCGCCCGGCGAGGTTGAGCTGTACCAGGGTCGTTCGTACAAATCCTACCGGGGCATGGGGTCGCTCGGCGCCATGGCCCAGCGCCACGGGTCTTCAGACCGCTACTTCCAGGACTCATCGTCCGAGATCGAGAAGCTGGTGCCCGAGGGCATCGAGGGCCGGGTGCCCTACAAGGGCAGCCTCACCACCATCGTCACCCAGCTCGTTGGCGGATTGCGGGCAGCGATGGGCTACACCGGCTGCGGCAGCATCGACGAGATGCGGACCAAACCCGACTTCGTGCGGATCACCGGCGCCGGCATCCGCGAGAGCCACGTGCACGACGTGACCATGACCAAGGAACCGCCCAATTACCGGACGGAGACGTGACTGACCCCGCGACGATCTCCGGCCGCATCCTGATCCTGGACTTCGGTTCCCAGTACACCCAGCTGATCGCACGCCGGGTGCGCGAGGCAGGCGTTTACAGCGAGATCCTGCCGTGGGACGCGGACCCCGCCGACATCCGCGCATTCGCTCCCGCTGGCGTCATCCTGTCCGGCGGCCCGGAGTCGGTGATTTCCGGCGCAACTTTCAGCGACGTCACCCCGACTATTCCGGCGCTGGTCTTCGAGCTCGGAATTCCTGTGCTTGGCATCTGCTACGGCATGCAGTCCATGGCTGCCCAGCTGGGCGGCGAGGTCGAGTCATCGACCCACCGGGAGTTTGGCCACGCCACGGTGCAGGCCGTCGCGGGCAACGCGCTGCTCGATGGCGTTGCGCCGCATGAGATGAATGTCTGGATGAGCCATGGCGACCGTGTGCGCAGGCTGCCGCCGGGGTTCTCCCCCATTGCCAGCTCCGCCAACGCGCCGCTGGCTGGCATGGCGGACGAGTCCCGCCGCTACTACGGATTGCAGTTCCATCCCGAGGTCACCCATACGGAGCACGGACAGCAGATCATTGAGCGCTTCGCGCGCCAGATCTGTGGCTGCCCGGACACCTGGCGGTCCGGGAACATCATCGCCCGGGAGATTGCCAGGGTTCGCGCCCAGGTGGGCCGCGACAAGGTGCTGCTGGGACTTTCCGGTGGCGTGGATTCCTCGGTTGTCGCGGCTCTGCTCCACGAGGCGCTGGGCGACCAACTGGTTTGCGTTTTCGTCGACACCGGCCTGCTCCGCCTCCACGAAGGCGACCAGGTCATGGACGTGTTCGCCGCGCACCTGGGCGTAACCGTCATCCGCGTGAACGCCGCGGAACGCTTCCTGACGGCGCTGGTGGGCGTCGAAGACCCGGAGGCGAAGCGCAAGATCATCGGCCGGCTGTTCGTCGAGGTGTTCGACGAGGAGGCGGGGAAACTCAAGGACGTGAAGTGGCTGGCCCAGGGCACGATCTATCCGGACGTGATCGAGTCGGCGGGCACGAAGTCCGGCAAAGCCCACGTGATCAAGTCCCATCACAACGTGGGTGGCTTGCCCGAGAACATGAAGCTGAAGCTCGTGGAGCCGATCCGCGAGCTGTTCAAGGACGAGGTCCGCCGCGTCGGCCTGGAGCTCGGCCTGCCCCGGGACATGGTCTACCGGCACCCGTTCCCCGGACCCGGCCTCGGCGTCCGCATTCTCGGCGAGGTGAAGCGGGAGTATGCCGACCTGCTGCGCAAGGCCGATCACATCTTTATCGAAGAGCTGCGCCGCGCCGGGCTCTACGACCAGGTGAGCCAGGCGTTCGCCGTGTTCCTCCCTGTGCGCTCGGTCGGCGTCATGGGCGACGGCCGCCGCTACGACTGGGTCATTGCGCTCCGCGCCGTCGAGACCATCGACTTCATGACGGCCCGCTGGGCGCACCTGCCCTACGAGTTCCTGGACGTCGTCTCCCGGCGGATCATCAACGAAACCGCGGGGATCTCCCGGGTGGTCTACGACATCTCGGGCAAGCCACCGGCGACAATCGAGTGGGAATGATTCGATAGCATTCAGGGGCTATCCGGGACGATCGTCGAATCCGTCCAAGCTACTGACAATAAAGAGTAATCCATTCGCCATCTTTCGTCAGCTATCGCTGGCAACCGGCTCCCCGCGTCGGTAAATCTGCCGGTATTCTTGAATCCCTCAGCTGTCAGCATGAACAAGCGCGCCGATCGGGCCAATATGCCTGCACAGTCCTTCGAGAGTTCTATTCGGGGGGAAAAACGAGAGGCCGTTACGCCAGAGCTGAGGCAACAGCGCGTCGCAGAAGGCCGCCTACCGGCGGGCCGATTGCCGCGGCTTCGCTCCTGTCTGCGAACTGGATGACTGGCTGGTAGCCGAACTGGAGGTCGATGCGCTGCTGGAGGTGGAATGCCAGCCGGCCGTGACTCCTGAGAACGACTGACGGGCCAGCTGACACCGATTGGCGCGCTATGAAATCAGGATATTACGGGCGTCTGGTGGGCTAGCTGATCCGGGACGAGTTCCTCCAGGTTGCCACCGACGCCGCCCGTGGCCGTTTCAACGACGTGAAGCAACTTCACGTGACCAAATCGCTGCGCTGCTGCGGCAGGTCGCCTTCAAAACGGCCGCGCACCACATCGACAAACTCGGCCGCCGCGCGCGGCCATCCGAAATGGGCCACTCGCTGCCGGCCGGCTTGGCGCAATTCATCGCGCAGCGTTGCCGAATCGAGCAGGCGACGCAGCGCTGTGGCAAGTGTGGCCGGATCGGCCGGATCGCAGTAGAGCGCGGCATCGGCACACACCTCGGGCATCGAGCTGCGGTTGGAAACGATCACCGGGCAGTCGCAGCACATGGCTTCGAGCGGCGGCAGGCCAAAGCCCTCGTAGAACGACGGGAAGACAAAGCAGGCCGCCCGCTCGTAAAGCGCGCGCAACTCCGCATCGGTCACATAGCCGGTGCGCAAAACCGCGCAGTCGGGATCTGCCGTGCGAGCAAAGACGCGCGCATTGCCCCCACCGGTCGCAACGAGGCGGAGCTTGTGACCACCCAGCAGCCCCATCGCGGCTGTCGCGGCGCGCAGGTTTTTGTTGGGCGACTGGCTGCCGACCGCCAGCACATAGGGCTGATCGTCGAGCCCGAGCCGCCCGAAGATTGAGCAATCGGCCGGCAGGCGCAGGATGTGCTCACCGCCCTCACCAATGATCTCGAGTCGCCTGGCTGGCACGCCGAGGTGACGCATCAGTTCGTCGGCGCTGAAGCGCGACACGGTGGCGACCACGCGCGACCGGCGCGCGATCGCGCGCATCAACACCGCGTACCAGGCCCGAAACGAGGCGCTAAAATTGCCGGGGTTGGCAAATGTCGCGGCATCGTGAATCGTCACCAACTGGTTCTCGCGCAGCGCCGGGGCGCTGTTGCACAGGTTGATCAGCGCCGCGTCGCCAGCCGCTGCCGGCAGCGCGATCTGCTCCCAGAACTGACCTCGGCCCGGCCCGATGGGCACCAGCTCGGCGGCGTACGGCAGATCGGCCGACCGCAAGCCGGCGACAGCCGGCGCGGCGACCCGCAATGTGCTGCCTACCGGCAGGGCGGCCGTGACGCCGCGCAAGAGTTCATTGGCAAATCTGTCAACACCGGTGGCGGCACGACTCAGGTAGCGGCCATTGATCAACATGCGATAAGGCGCCTCCGCAAACCTGACACACGGTATATAGCACCATGCCCGGCGTCCACCTGTTCTCGCCTGCCAGCAGGCTCAGGACAGCGGGGCCAGTAGGTTCAGCGGCTCCTCGTCAATTTCGCTTCCTGCGCGGGCGCGCAGCCTTGATTGACATCAGTGCTTCGTCGGCGCGCTGGATGAGATTCTCGGGCGTGATCGCGAAGCCGAGCTCGGTGTTAGCGGTGCCGATCGTCAGGGTCGTCGGGATCATGCCGAACCGGGTCTTAATCGGAAACTCCTGCAGCCGGTCGCGTATGCTCTGAGCAAGTATTTCAAAGGCCGGACCGTCGATGTCTTTGGCAATCAACAGGAATTCGTCGCCGCCATAGCGCGCCAGAATGTCGCCCTCACGCACCGCGCTCAAGATGAGACGGGCCACCTTGCGCAGGACTTCGTCACCGGCCTGATGGCCGAACGTGTCGTTGATTTCCTTGAAGTAGTCCACGTCGATCATGCCGATGCCGATATTGCAGTCCCGCCCCGCGGCAAAGGTCTCGCTCAGAAGCTGAGATCCGGCACGGCGGTTCCAGA
>JBDSWH010000286.1:0-3120 GCA_039926785.1 Gammaproteobacteria bacterium | reverse complement strand
CGTTTCTGAAGCTGACTTACGCACTGAACCACGAGAGCGGCTTCGGCGTGGTGGGATTTCACGCCGTGAACCTGCTCATTCATGCCGTTAACGGGCTCCTGCTGCTATTCCTGGTCCGTCGCCTGCTGGCGCAGCTGGGCTATGCGCCGGAGTCCTCCGCCTGGCTGGCCCTCGCCACGGCGCTGATCTTCGTTCTCCATCCGGTCCAGACCGAGGCGGTGACCTACGCCTCAGGCCGGTGCACATCCCTCAGCACCAGCTTCGCTTTTGCGAGCATCGCGGCCTGGATCGCGGGGCGCGACAGGCGGAACCCGGCACTGGTCTACGCGCTGTCGCCGCTGCTCATGCTGCTCGGTATTGCCACGAAGGAGACGGCGGTGATGGTGCCGGCGGTGCTCGTGCTCTGGGAGGGTGCAGACGTCTCGCGGCCGTTCCGCTGGGCGGGCGCCGCGCGGCGCACGGCCGCGCACTGGTTGCTTCTCCTGGTGGCCGGCGGCGCGGTGCTGGCATTGCCGGCCTACCGTGAGTTTCTCGCGGCGAGCTTCGCTACGCGGTCCGCCGATGCGAACCTGGTGGCCCAGTTGCACGGCGTCGGCTACCTGCTCGGGCAGCTGGTCAACATAGATCGCCTGAATGCGGACCCGGCGCTTCCAGTTGTCACGAAGCTGGATGCGGAGGGGGCAGTGACGCTGATCTGCCTCGTGGTGGGGTTCGGCATGGCCGTGACCAACCTTCGCCGCTGGCCGTTGCCGGCCTTCGCGGTCCTGTGGTTCCTGTTGTGGCTGGCGCCGACCAACTCGATATTCGCCCGCCTCGACCTGGTGAACGACCGCCAGCTCTACGCGGCGCTGGCCGGACCGGCCCTGCTGCTGGCCGCCGCGATCCGGCGCGTCGGCCACATCAACTCGCGCCTCGGGCTACCCGTGTTCGCGGCGGTATTGCTGTTGTTGGGTCTGGCAACGGTGCTGCGCAACGACGTCTACCGGGACGAGGTGGGCTTCTGGCGCAATGTGGTGGAGCAGTCACCGTGGAATGCCCGGGCGTTCAACTACCTGGGCATTGCGCTCGCCGACCAGTGCGACCTGCCGCGGGCGGACGCGGCATGGCGCCGGGCGCTGGCGCTCGATCCCGGATATGTCCGCGCAGCCGTTAACGTCCGCCTGCTCGGCGACGGCGTACTTCCTGCCGGCGTCGGGCCCTGCCCGGTACGACCGCCCTGACGGCACCGGGGTTCAGGCTGCCTTGCGGCGACCAAGCCACTTCTCCAGTTCGTCCTCACCGCCGACGTGGGTTCCATTGATGAAGATCTGCGGCACGGAAGTCTGTCCGGCGACCGCCCGCAGCGTGCGGTCGGTGAACTCCTTGTTCAGGATCAGTTCCTCGTAGCCGATGCCGGCCTCGGTGAGCCGTGACTTGGCCCGGGCGCAATGTGGGCAGCCCTTGCGGCTGAGGACGGTGACGTCAAGGGGCTTTGGTGCCTTCGGGGCCAGGTAGGCGAGCATAGTGTCCGCGTCGGATACCTTGAACGGGTCGCCGGGCTCCTCGGGTTCGATAAACATCTTCTCGATCACGCCGTTGCGCACCAGCATGGAGTAGCGCCACGAACGGCGGCCGAAGCCGATGTCTTCCTTGCCCACCAAGAGGCCCATGCGGTCTGCAAACTCGCCGTTGCCATCGGGCAGGAAGGTCACGTCCCCGGCCTGCTGGTTCTCCTGCCACTCGTTCATCACAAAGGCATCGTTGACGGACATGCAAATGACCTCGTCGACGCCGTGTTGCTTGAATGCCGACGCGAACTGGTTGTACCGGGGTACATGGGTGGACGAGCAGGTCGGCGTGAAGGCGCCGGGCAGGGAAAAAACAATGACCGTTCGGCCATCGAAGATTTCATCGCTCGTGCGATTCACCCACTCCGCCCCCTGGCGGGTGCGGAATGTGACGTCGGGGACGCGCTGGCCTTCGCGGTTCTGCAGCATGATGGGCTACTCCGGGTGGGTTTAAGGGGCTAAGCGAGAATCTAACGGTTCCCATGCATCCTGAAAAGAAGTTTAATTAGGACACAATGATTGATAAAACATGAAACACGTTCAACCTTTGGCCAGGCTTCCCAGTACGAAGCAGTTGCGCTATTTCGCGGCCTTGGCCGAACACAGGCACTTCGGCAAGGCCGCCGCGGCGTGTTTTGTTTCCCAGTCGGCCTTCAGCATTGCCATCCGGCAACTGGAAGCACTACTCGGCGTGCGCCTGGTGGACCGCACCAACCGCCGGGTAGTCGTTACGGCACTGGGACAGGATGTTGCCACCCAGGCCCGCCTGTGCCTGCGGGACCTGGAGAGCCTGGTCGAGCTCGCGCAAACGGAGGGTTCGCCGCTCGCCGGGGCGCTTCGACTTGGCGTGATTCCCACCATTGCACCCTTTTTCCTGCCACGCGTGCTGCCGCGCCTCCGCAAATCGCTGCCGAGGCTTCGCCTGTTTCTTCACGAGGGCACTAGCGCCGAGATCCACGGCAAGTTGCTGAAGGGCGAGCTGGATTTGCTGTTGCTGGCACTCCCGTTCGAGCTCGAGAACGCGGAGGTGCTGCCGCTGTTCCGGGACGCCTTCCGCCTGGCTTGCCGACGTGGGACCAAGCTGGTGAATCCCGCCAATTACAGTTACAGCCGGCTGCACCGGGACTCGGTGTTGCTGCTGGACGAGGGCCACTGCCTGCGCGAGCACGCGATCTCTGCCTGCCGCATGAAGAACCTCGAGAAAGTCAGTTCCTTCGCCGCCTCAAGCCTGCTGACACTGATCGAGATGGTGGATGCGGACCTCGGCATCACGTTCCTGCCGGAGATGGCGGAGGGTTCCGCGTTGCTCGCGGGGACGCGGGTGGAGACTCACGCCCTGCCTGAGCGCAGCTACCGGGAGATCGGCCTGGCCTGGCGGCTGGGTTCCAACCGCGGCCCGGAATTCCGCCAGTTGGGCGAACTGCTGGCCACCTTCCGCGAGCGCTAGCCGGCCCGTCTTCGGGCGGCGGGAGCGCGCTCGAATCTCACGGCCGCCCAGGAGAAAGTCGGCGTACCGGATGGCCCCCTCCGGTGGTCGCCAGTGTAGAACGTCGCATGACTGGACACATGTTTT
>JBDSWH010000285.1:0-4543 GCA_039926785.1 Gammaproteobacteria bacterium | reverse complement strand
GCCAGGCCCAGCCGGCCTGGTCCCACGCGGGTATGGAGCACCGCATCGCCGTCCTCCGGCAATGGGCCGACGAGATCGAGTCCCGCCACGACGCGATCGCCGCCGCGTTGGCCGTGGACACGGGCCGGACGGTCATTGCCGCCGGCGAGGTAAGAAGTGCTTCCCGCAACATCCGGCGCTGGTGCGACTTCGGGCCCACGCTGACGGCGACGCCGGTGCACGAGTCCGGAATCATGCCCAGCCTGCGCTACAGCCACCAGCTCGTTCCCTACCCGCTGGTGGGGGCAATCAGCCCCTGGAACTTCCCTGTCGCGCTGTCGCTCATCGACGCCGTGCCCGCACTCCTGGCCGGCTGCGCTGTCTTCGTCAAGCCGAGCGAGGTGACGCCGCGCTTTGTCGGGCCATTGATGGAAGCGGTCACGGCCGTCGCCGACCTGGCGCGCGTCCTTGCCATCGAGGCTGGCGACGGCCCGATGGGTGCCGCGCTGATCGGGCAGGTGGACGTGATCTGCTTCACCGGCAGCGTGGCCACCGGCCGCAAGGTGGCGGTGGCCGCAGCGGAGCGTTTCATTCCGGCGTTCCTGGAGCTCGGTGGCAAGGATCCGGCGGTCATCCTGCCCTCCGCGAACCTGGAGGATGCGGCCGACGCAATCCTGCGCGGGTCCGTCGTGGCCAGCGGCCAGGTGTGCCTGGCCCTGGAGCGGGCCTATGTGCACGAGTCGCGGCACGATGCCTTCGTGGACTTGCTGGTGAGCAAAGCCCGGCAGGTGCAGCTGAACTATCCGGACATTGACCGGGGCGATCTCGGCCCCATGATCTTCGACAGGCAGGCGGACATCATTGACGCGCAACTGGACGACGCCGTCGCCAGGGGCGCCGTGATCCGCTGCGGCGGCAAGACGGAGAACCTGGGAGGCGGGCGCTATTGTCGCGCCACTGTGGTGACCAACGTGGATCACACCATGAAGCTGATGACCGAAGAGACGTTCGGTCCGGTAATCCCCGTCATGAGCTACAAGACGGTCGACGAGGCGGTCGCCCTCGCGAATGACTCGGACTTCGGCCTGTCAGCGGCCGTCTTTGCTGGAACCCTGGACGAGGCGCGGGCGGTTGCCGAACGCATCAACGCCGGGGGCCTCAGCCTCAACGACGCGGCCCTGACCCGGGAAACCTACGAGGCCGAGAAGAACTCCTTCGGTTACTCCGGCATGGGTGGCTCGCGGATGGGCGCGGCGGGACTGCTGCGCTTCTACCGGAAGAAGGCGCTGCTGATGCAGACCGGAAAACCCGCGAAGCTCGTCTGAGGCGGTCCTTTCGGCTATAAGGATCGTGCGGGTGCCTTGAGGAGGGTGCAATGGTCTGGTGGGGCTGGGTGGCTATCGGCGTGCTGTTCCTGGGCGCCGAGCTGTTCATCATCGAGGCGGACTTCTTCCTGGTGTTCCTGGGCGCCGCCGCGGTGCTTACCGGATTGCTCGGCCTTGCGGCACCGGCAATTCCCGAGTGGGCTCAATGGCTGATTTTCGCCGGCCTGGCGCTGGTGTCCATGCTCTTCTTCCGCAAGCGCGTGTACCGGCTCCTGCGCCGGGACGTGCCTGATATGGCCGACGACATGCTGCGCCAGGAATTGCAGCTGCCGGTGGGCCTGCCCGTCGATGGAACGTGCCGGGTCGAGCTGCGCGGCTCCACCTGGACCGCACGCAACGTGGGTCTGGCCGCCATCCCGCCCGGCGCCAAGGCCCGGGTGGTGGGTGTCGATGGCATCACCCTGCGCGTCGAGGCGATTAACTGATTCTGTAAAGGGGATTTGCCGTGAATGGATTTGGCGTTGCCGTTGCGATTGCTGTTCTCGTCATCATCGTCCTGCTGAAGACTGCCATCGTGGTGCCCCAGCAGAGCGCCTTCGTCATCGAGTACCTGGGCAAGTTCAGCCGGACCATCCAGGCGGGGTTCCACATCCTGGTGCCCTTCGTCGAACGCATTGCGTACCGGCATAGCCTCAAGGAGCAGGCGATCGATATCCCCGAGCAGACCTGCATCACCAAGGACAACGTGCAGGTGGGTGTGGATGGCGTTCTCTACCTGCGCATCCTCGATCCCCAGCGCGCCAGCTACGGCATCATGGACTACATCTTCGCGATCATGCAGCTGGCCCAGACGACCCTCCGGAGCGAGATCGGCAAGATCGACCTGGACCGGACCTTCGAGGAGCGGGGCGCGATCAATTCCAACGTGGTGATCGAACTGGACAAGGCCTCGGAACCCTGGGGCGTGAAGGTCCTGCGCTACGAGATCAAGAACATCAACCCGCCGCGGGACGTCCTGTCGGCGATGGAGAAGCAGATGCGCGCCGAGCGGGAGAAGCGCGCCGTCGTGCTGACCTCCGAGGGCGAGCGGGACGCCAAGATCAACGAGGCCGAGGGCGACAAGCAGCGGGTGATCAAGGCGTCGGAAGCCAACCAGCGCCAGCAGATCAACGAGGCCCAGGGCGAAGCCGAGGCCATCCTGGCCGTGGCGACAGCGACGGCGGAGGGCCTGCGCAAGGTGGCTGCTGTGCTTCGCGATCCCGGCGGCCACGAGGCGATGCAGCTCCGCGTGGCCGAGGCCTACGTGGCGCAGTTCGGCAACCTGGCCAAGCAGGGCAATACGCTGGTGGTCCCGGCCAACCTGAGCGACGTGTCGTCCATGATCGCGCTGGCGACCAACCTGGTGCGTCAGCCCGTAGGAGCGCCTTCAGGCGCGATCCCGCCCGGTCGCGGCTGACGCCGCTCCTGCGCGGAGGTCCTTCAGCTTCTGCTCGGTCAGGTCGTAGCGGAGCATCACGAACGCGGCGGCCAGGTTACACAGGGCCGGAAGGATCGCAATGCTGAGGTAGATGCCGAGCAGCGCGCTGTCGGACTGCGCCACCGCCGCGTTGTTGACGGATTCCTGGTAGCCCAGCACACCGAGCACGACGGTCATCATCAGCGGGCTGATCGCGTAGGCCGCCTTCTCGACGACGTTGTAGGCGCCGGCGTAGGTGCCCTCGCGGCGCAGGCCGGTCTTCAGGTAGTCGTACTCCATGATATCCGGCAGCATGGTCAGGCCGAGGAGCAGCTTGCCGGCGGCGAAGCTGCCCAGCAGAAACGCCCGGATGACAAAGAACATCACGGATTCGCCAGGCCCGGCCAACAGCCACGTCAGCGCCGTGAACATGAACCCCAGCGTGGCGACCAGCAGCGCATTCCTCTTGCCGAAGCGCGCGGACAGTGGCACCCAGATCAGTGGCACCGTGATGAACGCAGCGATGCCGTGGGCCGCGGTGTACCAGAGCATCACGCCCTGGTCCAGCTTCAGGACGTTCTTGACGAAAAACAGCAGCGTGGCGAACACCGTGGCTCCCGCCACCAGGATGAGGAACTTGAAGACGGCAAGCTGCAGGAACGGTCGGTTCTTCAGCGCCGAGCGGAGCTGGTCCATGGCCGGGTAGCGCACCGCCGTCTGCTGTACCTGGCGCGCATTGGCCGTGCCGAAAAAGCAGGCCACCATGGTGACAAGCGTGCAGAGGGCCAGAACCGACCCCACCAGCGAGTAGCCGTCGAGGCCCCCGCCGAATTCCTGAGCGAGACGCGGGCCGAGCCCCACGGCAATGAAGTTGCCCACCTGGATGAAGATCACCCGCCAGGACATGATCGCCGTCCGCTCGTGATAGTTGCTGGTCATCTCGGCCGGCATGGCCAGGTAGGGCACGTTGAAGATCGCGTAGCCGGTCGAGTAGAGCAGCAGCGCGCCCAGCACCCACGCCATCAGCGCCGGGGAGGCCCCGCTGGCACCGACCGCCGGGGTATTGAAGATCACTAGGAACCAGGTGCTGCAAAGGACGGCGCCCAGAAGGAACCAGGGCCGACGGCGACCCCAGCGGGATTTGGTGTTGTCGCTCAGCACGCCCATCGGCACGTTGATCAGCGCGTCGTAGATCTTCGCGATCACGATCAGCGTGCCCGCCACCTCCAGCTTCAGGCCCACCACGTTCGTCAGGTAGAAGAGCAGCAGCGCCGAATAGGTGTTGAACAGCAGCGACACGCCCAGGGAACCGATGCCCCAGCCGAACCGGGTTCCGAACGGGACGGGCGCCGCCGGTGCAACAGGTGGACGGCCGGTGGAGATCTGCATAGGGCGCTTGGGTCCTGACCAGTGTTGGTGTTTAGATTGGCACATGTATATCAACTTCTGGTACGCCGCTGCCCGCAGCGAGGAACTCACCGGCCAGCCCCTGAAGGTGCGCATGCTGGGGCAGGACTTCGTCCTGTTCCGGGATTCCTCCGGTACCGTCGCCTGCCTGGCCGACACCTGTGTCCACCGCGGAGCCTCGCTGGGCAATGGCAAGATCAAGGACGGGTGCATCCAGTGCACCTACCACGGCTGGCGGTTCGACCGGGACGGGCGCTGCACGAAGATCCCTTCCCTGGGCGCCGGCGCGCGGGTGCCGGCCCGGGCCCGGGTCGATGCCTACCCCGTCATCGAGCGGTACGGCATCGTCTTCGCCTTTCTCGGTGACCTGCCGGAA
>JBDSWH010000284.1:0-5373 GCA_039926785.1 Gammaproteobacteria bacterium | reverse complement strand
AGCTCCAGCCCGGACGCGACCACGCCGTCGCAGCCGGCTTCCAGCGCCCGGCGCGCCCTGGACAGCACGAGAGATTCCACATCGCACTGGAACCCGAGGTCGGTCAGATCGCCCCGGTCGAGGCTGGTGAGAACCGTGACGGCGAGGATCTTGAGGTCGGCCTTGGCCGCGGCGGCTGCCTCCATGATTCCCTGGTTGCCGTGCACCGTGGCGAACGTCACGCCGCGTTTCGCCAGCAGGGAAATGGCGCGGCTGACCGTCGCCGGCACGTCGAACAGCTTCAGGTCGGCAAATACCCGCTTGTCCTGGCCAAGCAGCCAGTCGATCAGCTCGAAGTAGCCGCCAGCCGCCATCAGCTCCAGGCCGACTTTGTAGAAGGTGACGGAATCGCCCAGCTGCGTGACCACGCGACGCGCCTCCGTTGCATCGGGGACGTCGAGGGCGAAAATCAGGCGGTCACGGGGTGCGGAGATGTTGGTGGTGGTTGGCATGCCACGTAGCTTACGGAAGCCGCGCCTTCGGATCGACCAGCCGGCGGTAGGCCGAGAAGGCGTAGCGATCGGTCATGCCCGCCACGTAGTCGGCGACGGCTCGCGCCCGGCCGGCGTGCCCCTTCTCAGCTTCCCAGGTCCGGGCCCGGTCCGCGTGCTCCCGGGGCATCGTCTTCAGGTCGGCCAGGTAGCGCTGGAACAGTGCCTTCAGCATGCCCTGGGCCCGGGAGGTGACGTCGGTCACCTGCGGGTGCCGGTACAGGTGGCGATTCAGGTACCGCTTCAGCCGCAGGTGGTCCGCGAGGGTAGCCGCACTCATGGCAATCAGCGGCTTCGCCAGCAGCCGCACATCGTCTGCCGAACGCAGGCGCCGCGCCCGGAGGTTGCGGCGGCTGGTCTCGATGAGGTCAGTGACCACCTCATTGATCATGGCGCGGATCGTTTCGTAGATCAAAACCCGGCGCGGGGCGCCCGGTGCCGCGCGAACCACAGGTTCGTAGTGCCGGCGGTACAGAGGCACGCTGCAGAGCGCCGCTTCCGACAGCAGGCCCGACCGGAGGCCGTCGTCCACATCGTGATTGTTGTAGGCGATCTCGTCTGCCAGGTTGGCAACCTGGGCCTCGAGGCCGGGCTGGCCACGCGTCAGGAAGCGCTCACCCAGCTCGCCGAGCCGCCGGGCATTGCGTTTCGAGCAATGCTTGAGGATGCCCTCGCGGGTTTCGAAGCACAGGTTCAGGCCGGGGAAGGCAACGTAGCGCTGCTCGAGTTCATCCACGACCCGAAGTGACTGCAGGTTGTGTTCGAATCCGCCCCAGGCCTTCATGCACTCGTGCAGGGCATCCTGGCCAGCATGGCCGAACGGCGTGTGGCCCAGGTCGTGGGCCAGCGCCACAGCCTCGATCAGTTCGCCATTCAGGTCGAGGCAGCGAGCCACCGTCCGGCCGATCTGTGCCACTTCCAGCGAGTGCGTCAGTCGCGTGCGATAGAGGTCGCCTTCGTGATTGACGAAGACCTGAGTCTTGTACACCAGCCGGCGAAACGCGCTGGAGTGGATGATGCGGTCCCGGTCCCTCTGGTACTCACCCCGGTAGGGATGGGCCGGTTCCCGATGCCGTCGTCCCCGGCTCTCGCTTTCACGGGACGCCCAGGGTGCAAGCCGCGGCTCAGACCGTGGCTCAGGCCGTGGCTCAGGCCGGCGGGCGGGCCCGGCCCTCTTCACCGAACGAACTGCTCCCGGAGGTAGTCCACGAGCTCGTGGGGCGGGTAATCGCCCGTGATGTGCGCCGAGCCGATACGGTCGAGCAGCACGAGCCGGATCTGGCCGGCGACCACTTTCTTGTCCATGCCCATGGCGGCCAGGAACCGGCCCGGGTCGGCCGCCGGAGGGTTCACCGGCAGATGGAGGCGCCCGAACAGGCGTCTCACCCGATCGACTGCCGGGGAGTCCAGCAGGCCCAGCCGCGCCGAGAATTCGGCAGCCATACAGGTGCCGGCCGCCACGGCCTCACCGTGCAGCCATTCACCGTAGCCAGCCTGGAGCTCGATGGCGTGGCCGAAGGTGTGCCCCAGGTTGAGCAACGTCCGGCGGCCGTGCTCCCTTTCGTCCTGCCCGACCACCTCCGCCTTGAGCTCGCAGCACCGGCGGATGACGTGGCCCAGCGCCGCCCGGTCACGCCTGAGGAGCAGCTCGGCCTGGTCCTCGAGCCACGAGAAGAATTCCGCATCGGCGATGAGGCCGTATTTCACCACCTCCGCGAGGCCGGCCGAGAGCTCACGGTCCGGCAGGGTGAACAGCGTATCCGTGTCGGACAGCACGCAGAGGGGTTGGTGGAAGGCGCCGAGCAGGTTCTTGCCGCCGGGATGATTCACCCCGGTCTTGCCACCGACGGCGGAATCCACTTGCGCCAGCAACGTGGTCGGCACCTGGATGAAGTCAACGCCCCGCTGGTACACGGCCGCGGCAAAACCGGCTATGTCACCCACTACCCCGCCACCCAGAGCCAGCACGACGCAATCCCGGCCGAAGCGAGCCTCGACCAGTGCGTCGAGCACCCGGTTCACCGTGTCCATGGTCTTGTGCTGCTCGCCGTCGGGGAGCACCACCGTCGCAGTTCTGGAACTGGCCAGCAGGGCCTTCACGGGTTCCAGGTAAATCGGCGCTACGATTTCGTTGGTCACTACGAGCACGTCCCGATGCCGCAGCCGGGGCTCAATCAGGTCGCGCCGAGACAGGAGCCCGCTGCCGATCAGGATCGGATAACTGCGGGCGCCGAGTTCCACATTGAGGGTGACGAACATCAAGGCATGTTACGTCGGATTTCCCGGACCACCGACGGGACTTTGCGGCCGTCCGTGTCGACGATCAGGTGGGCGATCTCGCGGAATTGGGGATCGCGGATTGCCATGAGTCGGGTCAACACGTCCCGCGGCTCGCCCGTCTTGAGCATCGGCCGCGCGCGACCCCGCCGGGTGCGCTTCAGCTGCTGGTCGATGGTCGCTTGGAGGTAAACGACGAAACCCCGGTCACGCAAAAGCTGGCGATTACCGGGGTCCTCTGCCGCGCCGCCGCCCGTCGCCAGGACAATGCCGGGCAGCTGGGTCAGATCTTCGATGACCTTGCTTTCCCGCTGGCGGAAGCCCGGCTCGCCTTCCCGGTCGAAGATGAAGGGGATGTCCACTCCACTGCGCTCCTCGATGGCGTCATCGCTGTCGATGAACTGCCGCCCGAGCTCCCGCGCCAGCCGCCTGCCGACCGCCGACTTCCCGGAGCCCATGGGACCAATGAGGTAGATGCTGCCCGTCGACATGGCGCGCAGTCTTGGCGATCAGGGCGGGAGCGTCAACGGTCCGGCGTCGACCGGAAAAGAACAGGCCGGCTTGCGCCGGCCTGTTCAGGCAGCTTTCGCACGCCCGGCCGATCAGGGCGGGGGCACGGCGCAGTCGGTCCCCGGCACGCCGGTTAGCGGCATGCCGGGGCCGTTGTCGGACCCGAACGGGCTGAACTGGTTCGGCGGCGCCACGTTCTCGTTGGCAACGTCATCGGCCGACACTTCCAGGACGAACAAGGACGACTCGCTGAACTCGCTGCCGCCGGTCACGCTCGCCTTGGCCGTGAGTCGTGCCTTGACCCACATGGCAAAGTTCTGCGGATAGAACACGCAGACCCGGGCGCGACCCTGGCTGTTGGTAACCACGTTGGCCGCTGTTCCGGTGGAGCCTGCGGTGGCGCAGGGATTCCCCAGCGGGGCCGACTCGGGTACGGCAGCGACCAGCGCCACGTTACCGGCCTCGATCTGGTTGTTCCCATTGAAGTCCTCGCCGGTGCCGGGGACGCCGTTGACCAGGTCGAGGATGCCGTTCAGGTTCGCATCCTCGTCTGGACACCAGACCGGCGACGGCGCCGCGTAATTCCAGCGGGGGTCCTGGTAGGTCAGGAAGCCCTTCGCGTACTCCCGGGACCGGATACTGGCCTGCACGGTCTTGTTGGCAACCGCATTGCCCTCCACGTCCGTCACCAGGATGACCCACTCCTTGGCGTAGGTCGCCGTTCCGATTTCGAAAATGTCGTTGCCGGTACCCAGTGTGAGGAAGAGCTCCTGGCGGGCAACGGTTACGTTCACGGTGTCAGTGACAGCGGTGCCCTGGACAGTAGCCCGGATCAGCACGCCGTCGGCGGCGCTCGGCACCGTACCACCTGTATAGACCGACTTTGCCCGGCCCTGGCTGTCGGTTGTATCCGAACCCACGGATAGAGATCCGCCGGTAATGTCACTCTCGATCAGAAACTGCACGACTTTGTTCTTCACCAGGTTATTGGCGGCGTCCCGCACGAGCGCGGTCAGCTCGCTCTGTTCGCCAGCCCCCACCGTGAGTGGCGACGCCTGCAGCTCGACGGTTGCCGGCGTCGTGGCGATGAATTCGATAGTGCGGGTCGTAGTCGTACTTTCCGGGTTGGTCGCGGTAAGCACAGCCGGGCCAGCCGTGGTCGCGGTGATGCTCACCGTTGCGTCGCCGGATCCATTGGTAAGTGCGGAGGCTGCCGACAAGGTGCCACGCGTGCTTGAGAATGTAATGGCCTGGCCAACCTGGGGCACGCCATTCTTGGTCCAACGCACGGTGAGTGCCTGGGCATTTCCCAGCACCACTTCGGTCCCTGTAACAGGCACAGTGAACGTGAGCACGTCGCCGGAAATCGCGATCGCCTTCGTGGTCGTGAGGCCGAGGCCGCTGGCCGTGATCGTATCGTTGCCGGCGGCGGACGCCGTTACGGTGAACGGCACGTTGCCGCTGCCGTCCGTAGTGAGTGACGGGGCGGCGATCGTGTTGCCGGTAGCGGATGTCAGCGCCACGGTCGTTCCGGCGATACCCGCGCCCTTGGAATCCTTGGCCAGCAGTACGTAGGAACCCGTGTCACCGGAGGCCAGCGAGGCCGGCCCAGTAACGCTGAGGGTGGTGCCAACAACCGTGACGTTTACCGACCCGCTGACTAGTCCTGCCGTTGCAGTCACCGTAATGACGCGGTTGGCAGGATTGGTGCCGTTCGACAACTGGGCCAGCGCGAGGCCCGTTGCGTCCGTCATAAACTGAGTGACGGCCAGCGAGCCCGACGTGGCACTGAACGTGACCGGAATGTCTTTGAGCACCGCGTTGTTGACGTCCTTCACCTGGGCGGTGAGTGCCACGGTGTTGGAGCCGGATTGGTCCGACTGCAATTGCGGCGTGGCTGCCAGCAGCGTGACGGCGGCGACTGTTGGGCCGTTCCCGCCGCCACCACCCGGCCCCGTGATGGTATTGCCGCTACCGCCGCAGGACACGAGCGCGGCAGACGCCACGACCAGACACAGTGAAATAAATTTCTTCAACACGATAACTCCTCACCACG
>JBDSWH010000283.1:0-3364 GCA_039926785.1 Gammaproteobacteria bacterium | reverse complement strand
CCTCGGGCGCCGGCAAGACCACCTTGGTGAAGGCGCTGCTGGTCCGGGACCCGGCTCTGCGCTTTTCAATTTCCTATACGACCCGGCCGCCCCGGTCCGTGGAGATCGAGGGTAAGGACTACTGCTTTGTCCATCCCGACCGGTTTGAAGAAATGGCCGCCGCCGGCGACTTCCTGGAGCACGCCGAGGTTTTCGGCAACCGCTACGGAACCAGCAGGAGCCAGGTGGAGGCCCTGCTTGGCGCCGGCTTCGACGTGGTGCTGGAAATCGACTGGCAGGGCGCCCGCCAGATCCGCGCCAACGCACCCGGCTGCCGCACGGCCTTCATTTTGCCGCCCTCGATTGCCGAGCTGGAGCGACGTCTTCGCGCCAGGGCAACGGACAGCGAGGACGTGATCCGCCGGCGGCTTGGCCAGGCGCTGGAAGACATGTCCCACTGGGCCGAGTTCGATTTCGTGGTGGTCAACGATGACCTCGCGGATGCCGTCGAGGGACTGATCGCCGTCCTCGGGGTCAACAGCGCGCACCTGGCCACCACGGACCCCGCCACGGCTGCGCGGGTGCGCGGGATTCTCGGCACCTGACGTCATTGTCCGGCACCTGCTCCATATGGCATTTGCGCATATGCCATTGCCTCTTCGGCAGACGCCGGCCTAGAGTGCGGCCCCGATAAACGTTCAGACAGAGAGTTGCTCCATGGCCCGCATCACCGTCGAAGACTGCCTCCACAGAATCCCCAATTTGTTCGAACTCGTGATGGTGGCCGCCAAGCGCTCCCGCCGCATCGCCAATGGCGCCGAGCCGCTGCTGGACCGGGAGAACGACAAGCCCACCGTGGTCGCCCTCCGCGAAATCGCCGCCGGCCTCGTCACGACTGAACTGCTCAAGGAAGCCGACCAGACGCCGGAAGACCTGATGGCCCGGGAGCACGCCGAAGCCCTGCTGAACCCGCCCATCCAGCTCGACCGCCTCGACGACGATTTGGTGGATTGAACGTCACGGACTGAAGCGCGGGAACAGCGGCCAGTGGGGGTCTGTCCCTTGCCGCGCCCACCGTGCCGCACGGTAGCGGCACGGGACAGACCCCCAGTGGCCGCGGCATCGAAGCCCAGGCCCGTGAAATCCGGTAGGTATAGGGGGTCGACCCCGGTCTAGAATCGGCCGTATGGATTACGCGGCCACCATCCTCAATCGACTTCCCCTGGCCCGCCGCAACAGCGGGCTCAGCGGGCTGCTGCACAAGGTCGCCTACCTGCCGAAGCAGCAGCTCAGCATCATTGCCGATGCGTATGCGTTCAGCGCGGACGCCCACGAAGGCCAGAAGCGGCGCTCCGGCGATCCCTACATCACCCATCCGGTCGCCGTGGCCGGGATCGTTGCGGATCTGCGCCTCGACTACCAGAGCATCGCCGCCGCCTTGATGCATGACGTGATCGAGGACACCCCGACCGCCAAGCACGACATCGCGGAGCGCTTTGGCGCCGAGATCGCCTCGCTGGTGGACGGCGTCAGCAAGCTGGACAAGCTCAACTTCAGCAGCCGCACAGAGATGCAGGTTGAGAGCTTCCGCAAGATGATGCTGGCGATGGTGCAGGACATCCGCGTCATCATGATCAAGCTCGCCGACCGCCTGCACAACATGCAAACGCTGGACTCCATGCCCGGCGACAAGCAGCAGCGCATTGCCCGGGAGACGCTCGAGATCTACGCCCCGATCGCCAACCGGCTCGGCATCAACGCGATCAAGACGGAACTGGAAGACCTGGGCTTCCGCCACGCGCACCCGTTCCGGTACCGGGTGCTCGACAAAAGCGTGCGGCGCGCCGAGGGCAACCAGCGACAGTTCGTCAAGCGGATCTCTGAGCGCATCAACACCGCCATGGACAAGGCGGGCATCAAGGCCGGCGTGACGGGCCGCAAGAAGCACCTGTACAGCATCTACCGCAAGATGGAGGCCAAGAAGCGCTCCCTGGGCGACATCGCCGACGTCTTCGGCTTCCGCGTCGTGGTCGACTCGGTGGATGAGTGCTACCGGACGCTGGGCATCGTGCACCAGCTCTACAAGCCGATGCCCGGTCGCTTCAAGGACTACATCGCGATCCCCCGCATCAACGGCTACCAGTCGCTGCACACGAGTCTGTTCGGCCCCAACGGGATGCCGATCGAGGTACAGATCCGGACCTCGGAGATGGATCGCATCGCCGAACGTGGCATCGCGGCACACTGGCAGTACAAGGACACCGACCGGGAAGTGGCTGCACCGGAAACCCGCGCCCGGGAATGGCTGGCCACCATTAGCGAGATGCAGCTGTCGGCCAATTCCGAAGAATTCATGGAGCACGTCAAGGTCGACCTGTTCCCCGATGCGGTGTACGTGTTCACGCCCAAGGGCGATATCCTGCGTCTGCCCCGCGGTTCCACGTGCGTGGATTTCGCCTACGCCGTGCACACGGACGTGGGCAACCGTTGCGTCGCCGCCAAGATTGATCGACGCCTGGTGCCCCTTCGCACCCAGATCGAGAACGGCCAGACGGTCGAGGTCATCACGGCGAAGGGCGCCCACCCGAATCCCAGCTGGGTGAACTTCGTCGCCACGGCGAAGGCCCGCGCTTCCATCCGGCAATACCTCAAGAACCTGCGCTTCAACGAGGCGCTGGAACTCGGCCGCCGCCTGCTCGACCAGGCGCTGCGCGACGCCGGCACCCCGCTCCGGAAGATCAGCGACGCGCAAATGAAAGCCCTGCTCGACGAGTTCGGCCTGAACAACACCAACGAACTGTTCGGGCAACTCGGCCTGGGCGACCGGCTGGCGCCGCTCGTCGCCAAGGTCCTGCTCCAGTCGGCGGCCACGGGTGCCTCCGAACCCGGCAAGCCCACGCCGATCGCCATCGCCGGCACGGAAGGACTGGTCGTCTCCTACGCGCGCTGCTGTCATCCGATTCCCGGGGATGACATCATGGGTTACCTGAGTGCCGGACGCGGCGTGGTGATCCACCGCAACGTGTGTGGCAACCTGGGGGAGTACCGGAAACAACCCAATAAGTGGATCGCCGTTACCTGGCAGGCCGGAATCGAGCGGGAGTTCTCCGCCGAGATCCGGGTTGAAGTGGACAACCGGCCCGGTGTGCTCGCTGACGTGGCGGCGCGCATCGCGGATTCCGGCTCGAACATCGAGCAGGTGTCCATCGATGAAGGCCAGGACGACTCGGCCACCATGCTGTTCTCGATCCTCGTGCGCGACCGCCGGCAACTGGCGGATGTAATCCGGATGCTCCGGCGGATGAACGTCGTGAAGAAGCTGAGCCGGACCTGTACATGAGCAATCCCTTGGTATGAGTAAGCAAGGTATTGACAGCCCGAACGC
>JBDSWH010000282.1:0-7861 GCA_039926785.1 Gammaproteobacteria bacterium | reverse complement strand
CGAACTATATTGCCGGCAACGCGAAATGCTGGGGACGAAACAACGTCGCCCAGCTTGCCAACGGGGAGGTCACCGATTCCAACCCCGTTCCGGACGACGTGATCCAGATGAGCGGGGCGATGAACCTGGCCTCCGGGGCCTTCCACAGCTGCGCCGTGCTGCTGAATGGCATCGTGCAGTGCTGGGGAAGCAACAGCTTCGGAGCCCTGGGTACCAGCATCGCGGGAAATTTCACCTTTCCGTTCACGGTCGCAGGGATTAGCACTGCGCTCCGGGTCTCCGCCGGTGACGGGCACACCTGCGCCCTCCTGACCTCGGGCAGCGTGCAGTGCTGGGGGCGCGGTGACGAGGGCCAGCTGGGCAACGGGGCAACGGCCAACTCGTCGTCGCCGGTGACCGTCTCCGGTATCACCACGGCCACGTGGATCGGCCTCGGCAATTACCACAGCTGTGCCCGCCTGGTCGGTGGCGCTCTTCGCTGCTGGGGCCGCAATGTGGAGGGGCAGCTTGGCAACGGCTCCACCACCAGTTCGTCGGTGCCAGTGGTCGTCAACAGCATCACCAACGCCAGTACCGTGGTCGGCGGCGGCTTTCACACCTGCGCGCGCTTGTCGACGGGAGAAGCCCGCTGCTGGGGCCGGGGCGATCTGGGCCAGCTCGGCAACGGGTTTTTCGTGAATATCTCCAGCCCGGTGGTTGTTACCGGCGTTGCCGGGGCGGTGTCCATCGACGCCGGACGCTCCCATACCTGCGTGGGCCTGTCCGGTGGTCGGCTCCAGTGCTGGGGCTACAACGAACTGGGCCAGCTGGGTGTCGGGACCAGCGGACCGGGCGTGAACAGCGCCACAGCGGTCACGGTGAATGGTATCAACATGGATGCCGCCGGCCTGTCCTACAGCAGCGACGATCCCTCGGTGGTGACCATCGACAATGCCGGGTATGCCCGCGCCGTCGGGCTCGGCACCACCACCATCAGGGCGAGGTATGACAGCAAGCGAACTTCAACCAGCTTTACGGTGGCGTCGGACACCGATGGGGATGGCGTCCCTGACCCGATCGACAACTGCACGTTGGTCAAGAACCCGAGCCAGTGCGACAGCGACAACGACGGCTTCGGTAACCACTGCGATGGCGACCTGAACAACAACAACTTCACGAACGCCCAGGACACGACGCTGTTCCGGGCTCAACTCGGGCAGCCCAGCGTCGGTCCCGGTTTCAACCAGGCCGACGTCAACTGCAACGGCTTTGTAAACGGCCAGGACACCACCCTGTTCCGTCAGCTGCTCGGCTCACCGCCAGGGCCGGCGGGCGAAATTGAGCGGTAACTGAACAGCGGCGGTAATCGCCAGCGGGGTTCCTACCTGTCGGCCTTCAGGGCCGCGAACTTGGCACGCCAGTCGCTCACTGGCGGACCCGCCCTGGCGCTGACCTCGAAAGTCCGGTTCGTCGCTTCCGGGTACTTCAGCGCCTGCACGCAGAGGCGCGCCACGTCCGCCCGAGTGATGGTGGTCTGGGCACTCACCGTATCGCCCTGCTCGAGGATCACGTCCTTGTCACCGCCCGGGCCATTTGCCAGGCCACCCGGTCGTACGATCGTGTAGGGCACGCCGCTGGCGCGCACGGCGTCCTCGCCCTTGAGCTTCCAGATGAGCACGTTGCCGAAGATCTTGTTGAGGGGGTTATCCGCCTGGGTCACCGAGCGCGACGAGACCAGGACGAACTGCTTCGACTTCGCTGCCCCTGCCGCGTTTACCAGGTTCCGGACGCCCTCGTAGTCGATGGCTTCGGGTCGGTCGGGACCCTTGGCGGCCCGGGCGCCGATGGCCGAGATCACCGCATCGGTTCCGGCCACGGCGGCGGTCAGCGAGGCAGGATCTTTCACGTCCCCCTGCACGTACTCGATCCCGTCACCCAGCGCCTGGCGCGCCTTGACGGTATCCCGCGCCAGCGCACGGACCTTGTAGCCTCCCGCCAGCAGTTCGCTGACGATGAGTTTGCCTGTCTGACCCGTGGCACCGGCGACAAGTACCGTGCGGGGTTCCGAGGCGGTGGTGGCGCACCCGGCGGCCAGGAGTGTCCACAGGGCGAGGAGCGTGGCGGTTCGTCGGTTCATCAGCTGACTTCCATCGAGTCCCGGTGCCGGAAGGCCGCGATGGCCACCAGCAACCAGGCAATCATGAACGAACCGCCGCCAAACGGCGCCAGCGGGCCCACCGGCGCGAGGCCGAGCGAGCTCACGTACAGCGTGCCGGAAAACAGGAGCAGCCCGAGCACCATGATGCCACCCGCCACGGCCACAAGCCGGGAATTGCCGAGCCGGGGGTAAAGCAGGGCGAGGAGAATCAGGCCCAGTGAATGGTAGAACTGCAGTTCCGCGGCCCAGTGCCAGGCCTCGCGCTGTGCCGGGGTCAGGACCTCATTGAGCGCGTGAAACCCCAGCGCGCTGAGCTGGGTGGCGGCCAGCAATGACAGGCTGCCGATGATGATGAGCACTCTTGAGGCGCGGGGTAGCGATGCAATGGCCATGACATGGCTCCTCAGGCGGCAACGGCCGCATTAAACCATGTCAGGCCGGCCTTGAGGACTGTACGGGGAGGGCAGGGCAAGGAGGTATCATTCCCCGGATGCACTACCGGCAACTCGGCACCACTGGCGAACAGATCTCGGCCCTCGGCCTCGGTTGCATGGTGATGGTCGGCTGGTACGGCGAGCGGGATGACGACGAAGCAAAGGCCACGCTTCATCGGGCCCTGGACCTCGGTATCAATCATCTGGACACCGCCGCTGTCTATCAGGACGGCGCCAACGAACGCTTCGTGGGCGAGTGCATCCGGCAGCGCCGGCGCGACGTGTTCCTCGCGACCAAGTGCGGGTTGTCCCGGACCGAGCGCGGCTCCGTCGGCGCCGACAACCGGCCGGCGACCATTCGCTCATCCTGCGACAACAGCCTGCAGCGGCTGGGTGTCGACCACATCGATCTCTTCTACCTGCATCGCATCGATCCGGCGGTGCCGATCGAGGAATCGATGGGCACCATGGGCGACCTCGTCAAGGCCGGCAAAGTCCGTCATGTCGGCGTCTCGGAAGCCTCGCCGGCGACGCTCCGCCGGGCCAATGCCTGCTGGCCCGTGGCCGCCCTGCAGAGCGAGCTGTCGCCCTGGACCCGCTCCGCGTGCCGGCCGTCCCTCGACGTGTGCCGTGAGCTCGGCATTGCGTTCGTCGCCTACAGCCCGCTGGGGCGCGGCTTCCTGACCGGCGCCATCGGCAGCATGGCCGATCTCGCCGAAGGGGACACCCGACGCATATTCCCCCGCTTCCAGGGCGAGAACCTCGATCGGAACCTCGCCATTGCCGAGCGACTCGCGGCCCTGGCCCGCACTATCGGCTGCACGCCCGCCCAGCTGTCGCTGGCCTGGGTGCTGGCGCAGTGGGAGGGCGTTCTTACCATCCCGGGCACCAAGAAGCGCCGCTACCTGGAAGACAACGCGGGTGCCGCGGACGTGGAGCTGTCTCCCGACCAGCTGGCGGCCGTCGAACAGGCCGTGCCGGAGGAACTGGTGGTGGGCGAGCGGTACCCGGAAGGCATGCTCGGAACACTCAATGTCTAATGGAATAATCGACGAAACACGGAGTCTGGTGAAATGACGACACTGCGAGAACGGGTAGCCGGCGAACGGCGCCGCCTTAAGGCGGTACGGGAGGCAATGACCACGGCGGTTGGCCGCAAGTCGAAAGGTGACAGCACGTTTGTACGTTTCTATGTTGCCGTCGCCGACTACATCGAGACGTCCATGGGCCGGCTCCACGCCCAGGATGTGAAGATGGGCGACATGATCCGGACCAAGCTGGGAAAGCTGGATGCCCAGGCCGAGCAGGCGTTGCGCGAGCTCGACGAGCGGCTCGCCGGCAACCAGGAGCACTTGAAATCGCTCGTCGCTGCCCGGCAGGCGCTTGCCACGGGGGGCGCGGCCAGCCTGGGCCAATCATTGGGCCAGTCCCTGGAGCGTTTCGAGTCGGTCAGCGCCGCCTACAGCCACTACATCGTGACCAACATGGGCCACCACGGCGCAACGACCGATCTCGCGGGCCGCCTGTTCACCACGGCGGACTGGGATTACATGGCGGGCGTTACCGATGAGGAGACCCGCGTGGAGCAGCAGCTATACGCACGGGTCTTCGCGTCCCTGCCCGCCACCCTCGAAGACCTCCGGCCCGCCGGCTGAGCCGGAGTCGGTGTCCGGTATGCGCGCAGTGGGCCTCGCGGCAATGGCGCTGCTGGGCCTGGCGTTCCACTGGAGCCAGACCGCCGACGCCGAGACCCGGTTCTCGGATTCGGTGGTTATCAACGACTCGGTCAATGACGACCTCTACGCCGCCGGCGGCGAGGTCCGGATAGCGGGCTCCGTGGCCGGTTCTGCTGTCCTTGCGGCCGGCAGCGCGGAACTGTCCGGCGACGTCGAGGGCGACGTGATCCTGGCCGGCGGCCGTATCAATCTGGAAGGCGGCGTTGGCGACGACTTGCGTGCGGCCGGTGGCAACGTGCAGGTCACCGGCTTCGTGACGGATCAGGTGACCATAGCTGGCGGCTCCATCGTGATCGGTCCTGGCAGCGCGATCGGGGGCCGCGCCTGGCTTGCGGGTGGCGACGTGGAAATGGCGGGGCAGGTTGGCGGCGACCTGCATGTGGCGGCGGGGACGGCGGTGATCTCGGGCCGAGTCGCGGGCGATGTCGATATCGCGGCCAAGGAGATCCGGATTGGGCCGGGGGCCGTCATTGGTGGCGACCTGGTGTGGCGCGGCGAAAAACCGCCGCTCGTCGCGGAGGACGCCCGGATCCTTGGCGAAGTTCGGGCTGGCGGGGCCGACACTCCGGATTCCGCGAGTGACGATTCCGCATCACCCGTTGTGGGCCGCTGGGCGACGGGGCTTTCCGTGGCTGCAGCGGCCCTCCTTCTATTGTGGTTTGCGCCCGGTCTTGCCGCCCGTGCCGCTGCCGTGTTCCGGAACGCACCTGGCCGCACATTGGTGTTGGGTGGCGCATCCGTGGTGCTCACGCCGATCGTGGCGTTCGTGCTGTTCGTCACGGTGCTCGGCTGGGTCCTTGGACTGGTGGTGCTGGCGGGCTATGCCTTTGCCCTCCTGCTGTCAGGACTCGTTGGCCTGCTTATCGTCGTGCGCATCGCCGGTGACCGCATGGCCGGCTCCACCGGTTCTGGCGGCGGCTGGCGTTGCACCCTGTTGCTCATCCTGGTGGTCACGGGCCTGATACTCGTGCAGCGGGTGCCCGTGCTGGGCGGCCTGGCCGTCGCACTGCTGGTGCTGGCCGGATTTGGCGCGCTGATGGCCATCGTCACGGGTCGCGCCTCGGGCCCTGGCGCGTCAGGACACCAGTCGCAGTAGCGTGGTGACCCGCGGGAAGTCGGTGCGGCCGAGGGATCCCGCGAACAGCACGTCGCCAACAAAGGCGAGACGGTGCGGCTGGGAATGAAACACCACGTGCCCGGGGGTGTGGCCCGGGCAGTGATGACGGGAACGACGGTCGCGCGGAGGGCCATGACTGAATGATGCTGGGGTACACTCGGGCGGGTCAACGCGCGATGCACGTCACGTAGATTCGGGGAGTCGCCATGCAACTCGGAATGATCGGCCTCGGCCGGATGGGCGCCAACATGGTGCGCCGGCTGATGCAGCACGGCCACGATTGTGTGGTGTTCGACGCCAACGCCGAAGCGGTGGCGACGGTCACCGCCGCCGGCGCCCACGGTACTTCGTCCGTGGACGAATTCATCTCCCGGCTGAAGCCGCCGCGCGCCGTCTGGATCATGCTGCCCGTGCCGGTGGTCGAGGGGGTCGTGAAGACCGTTGCCGCGCACCTGCAGAAGGGCGACATCCTGATCGATGGCGGCAACTCGCCCTTCGAAAACGCCATCCGCCGGGCCGGGGAGCTGAAGCCGAAGGGCATTCACTACGTCGACGTGGGCACGAGTGGCGGAGTCTGGGGACTGGAGCGCGGCTACTGCCTGATGATCGGCGGGGCGCCGGAAGCTGTGCGGCAGCTGGAGCCGATCTTCCGGGACCTGGCGCCGGGTCGCGGCGACATCGAGCCGGTCGCCGGCCGGGATGCCGGCGCGCCCGCATCGAACGGCTACCTGCACTGCGGCCCGCCGGGCGCGGGCCATTTTGTGAAGATGGTCCACAACGGCATCGAGTACGGAATGATGGCGGCCTACGCGGAGGGCTTCAACCTGCTCCGGCATGCCGGAGCAGGCCTGCGGGAGGGCCCCGGTGCCCCGGACACGCCCGAACGCTACCAGTACGATTTCGATCTGGGAGCTATTGCCGAATTGTGGCGCCGGGGCAGTGTCGTGACGTCCTGGCTGCTCGACCTGACTGCCGCATCTCTCGCGGACGACCCGCAACTCAAAGGCTTCCAGGGTCGGGTGTCCGACTCGGGCGAGGGCCGCTGGACGCTAAAGGCGGCGATCGACACGGCGGTGCCGGTGCCGGTGCTGTCCGCCGCCCTGTACTCGCGCTTCGAATCGCGTGGCGAGGCGGAGTTTGCCAACCGGCTGCTGTCGGCCATGCGATTCCAGTTTGGTGGCCACCGGGAACCCGGCAAGCCATGACCGAGCGTTCCGATGCCGTAGTCCTGCTGGGGGCGACGGGCGACCTGGCCCACCGGAAGATCTATCCCGCGCTGAAGGCCATGGTGAAGCGGGGCACGCTCGATGTACCGGTCATCGGCGTCGCCCGGTCGGGCTGGAACCTGGCGCAATTCCAGGAACGGGTGCGGGACAGCCTCGACAAACGCACGGAGGACGCCACGTCGCCGACCGCCGAGAAACTGATGTCTCTCCTGCGTTACGTAGACGGCGACTACCAGTCCGCCGAGACGTTCGCGCGGCTCAAGGAAGCGCTGAAGGACGCCAAGTCGCCCCTGTTCTACCTGGCAATTCCTCCCAGCCTGTTCGGTCCCGTCGTCAAGCTGCTGGGTGAGTCCGGTTGTGCGAAGAATGCCCGGGTCGTGGTCGAAAAGCCGTTCGGGCGCGACCTCAAGTCCGCAATGGAACTGAACGAGACCCTGCACCGTGTGTTTCCGGAGACCGCGATTTTCCGCATCGATCACTTTCTCGGCAAGGAGCCGGTGCAGAACCTGCTGTATTTCCGCTTTGCCAATGCATTCCTCGAGCCGATCTGGAACCGCAACTACGTCGAGAGCGTCCAGATCACGATGGCCGAGACGATTGGCGTGGAAGGCCGCGGCAAGTTCTACGAGGAGGTGGGCGCCATCCGCGACGTGGTGCAGAACCACTTGCTGGAGGTGGTGGCAAGCCTGGCGATGGAGCCGCCGGTCGGGTACTGGGGTGAAGCCCAGCGCGACGAGCGAATCAAGGTGCTGCGGGCGATCAGCCCGTTTACTACCCAGAGTATGGTGCGCGGGCAATACAAGGGCTATCGCGGCGACGTCGGCGTGGCACCGGATTCGGACGTGGAAACGTTCGCAGCCATGGAGCTGCACCTGAATTCCTGGCGCTGGCAGGGCGTGCCGTTCTTCATTCGCGCCGGCAAGTCGCTGCCGGTCACGGCCACTGAAGTGATGGTGATCCTGAAGGCACCGCCCCAGCAGGTCTTCGACGAGCCAGTTCCGCCCCAGTCGAACTACTTCCGCTTCCGACTCGGGCCCAACCAGGTGGCGATCGCCGTAGGTTCCCGCACCAAGACGCCCGGCGAGCGCATGGCGGGCGAAGAGATCGAACTCTACGTGTGCAACGCCACCAGCGAGGCCAAGGAGGCGTACGAGCGCCTGATCGGCGATGCTATGACTGGCGATGCAACGTTGTTCGCCCGGGAAGACAGC
>JBDSWH010000281.1:0-5539 GCA_039926785.1 Gammaproteobacteria bacterium | reverse complement strand
AGCCACGAACAAAATGAATAGGCTGACCAGGCTGAAAATGATAGTGATGTCGACCGCGCTCACTCCTTGCGCTCCCACTTCGTCCCATACGGCCCGCAGGCGCCATGTATTGCACGAGTGATGTCTTGACACGACCGCGGCCCGCCGTGGACCTTGAGACACATCTCCTGGTAGCAGACCAGGCACTGAAGCTCGCTGTAGCCACGCCACGGCCTGCTGTGCCTGCAGTCCTTGCAGTCGCGCTGCTCGCCTGTTTCGCTCTTGCCGATTGACCAGTCCATTAAATTGTTCTCGTCACCCGAATTCCGCCAGTAACCGTCTTCGTGTTGTACCGCTCCGGCCATGCCAGCTTGCGGCGGCGCAGCACGACGGAGATGCGGCATTGCAGGACGTCTGGCATCAATCCGTTGTACGGGATGACGACACTCGCGCCGACCTTCAGGCGGTAGACGCCATGCTTGTCGGCCAGCGAAACGTGACTGGCTGGCTTAGGCGGCTCGGCCTGCTCGGCTACGGGCTTGCGATACCACGGGCTGTCAGGCGATGACGACGGTAGCGGATCGCCGACGAGCCTGCCGTCCACGAAGATGCGCGAGTGGTATCCGCTCATGCTTTTACCCCCATCTGCGCTGCTTGCGTAGCCAATTTCTGCACCAGCGCCAGCGGCTGAACGACCACAGCCACGCCTGGCCGGCAGCCGTAGTACTTCGATACCGTCAGGTCGGTAATCATCCGATCGTCGACGTAGACGATGCCGTTACAGCCATCTTCCACGCTTTTTGTCGTGTTACTGAGATCGGGCTTGACGACAGGCCGGATCTCCCCGGCCAGCGCTGCGCTGCGCTTCTTCTGGCTCCAGGATGTAGGTACAGGCATCCAGACCGTCAGACGCATCGTCACAGGCTCGTCCAGCGGGGCCCGGCCTGCCATCGCTTGGCTGGCGAACATGGCGATCATCGACTCGTACTTGCGCGTGACGCTCGCCTTGACCACTCGGACATGGGCGCCGATCCGGACCGCCCGCGGCGACTGCTTGCCCTGTGGCGTCTGCGGGACGAAGAATTCAATCACCTGTCGCCTTCCCACGGATACTGCCGCTCGCGCTCGTGAAACCAGGCGTCGAAGCGGCGCCAGGCCCACTCCAGCGCCCACGTCGCCAGGCCGGCGCAGATCAGCAGCAGCACCAGATACCAGAACAGCGCGCCGGTCATGCGGCCGCCCGTATCGCAGACACCATGTCGATGCGCTCCCCGATCCAACGAATGACAGGGACGGCCATGCTATTGCCCAGCGCCTTGTACTTGTTCCCGTCGGCCGCAGGCTTGCCGCGATAGGTGATGTCCAGGTAGGTATCCTCAAATCCCTGGAGTCTCGCCGCCTCACGCGGGGTTAACCGGCGGACCTGCATGCCAACCTTCGCGTATGTCTGCTGCTTCGCGCCTGGTTCTGCCGCCAGAGCTCCAGCCACGTCCATCTGCCTCACTTCGTCTCGCTGATTCTGGGCAAACGCCACCGCCACCGGGTTGCCGTGCTTCCCACCCGTGCCGGTGCGCAAGGTCGGGGAAATGTCCCTGCCTATGCCATCGTTAGCGTTTGCGTTGCTCTGAAATGCCACCGCCACCGAATGCCCATCCGTATCCAGCGGCCCGCTCATGTCGCCGTACTGGATCACGTCGGATTGCCTTGCGTCGAAGGCCACTGCCTGCACCTCGGCTCTTGCTTCGACGGTATAAGCAATCCCGGCCTGGACCCCTACGCCGTCCGGGCCGCTGGTTGGGTTTTCGCGGGTCGCACCAGCCTGGATTGCGAAGGCTACCGGGATCAGCATGGGACCGGCCGCCGTATCGCTGTTGTCCGGCTGCTTCCCATAATTCCCGGTCAGGCATGGCGCTACCACCGGCACCAGCGGCGTGTCCCGTCCCGTGCCGTCCGTCAGCCACGACCAGTTCTTGCCCTTGGAGATGTCAGTGACCGTTGTTCTCGCCACGTCGAATCCAAGGGCGATGCTTTCATGCGTTTCGCCATCTGCGAGACGGGCCATGATCTCTCTCACGTCATCTTCCGTCAGCCTGTGAGCGCCGTGCTTTTCGCCTCTGGTGGTGGTTCCGTGCGTAATTGCGTCAGCCATGTTCTCCGTTCTGGTCGCCCAACGCAGATGTCTTGGATTGATGCACAGACGCGTACCGCAAGAATGTGCCGCATCAAAACTACGGTCAGCAGGGACACCATGAGCTAGTTGGCACATGACCCTATGCGCTCGAGCCGTTTTGCCTTCAGACTGCACCGATCCATAGCCGCTCGCCAATCTGGCGTAAGGCCAGATCACACAATCATTCCCGGCATGCGTTACGTGGGCATCCAGAAAGGCAGACGGTGCGCCTTCGTTGACTCGGCCTGCAAGTGGATCGCCGTGACGTTTGAATCGCGAGTAATGCGATGTGCAAAAACCACCGGCATGACGCTTCCCACCACAGCCGTCTATCGAGCAAGTATCGCTCGCGTCGAAACCCTCGCCGCGCAGGGAGTGGGCGATGAACGTCTCGGACTCGAAGTCCATCCGCCCAGATCCGCCCTTCGCGTTCAGCCCTGCGGCGACGTCGATTGATCCGCTGGTGTTGTTGCCGCCGAATGCGACGAGTTGCCCGCCATCGACGTCTTGATTGGACGCTCCGCCATTTCGCGCAGCGCGCGCAACAATGCTGCCGGTAACTCTTTGCCGCGTTTCTCTGCGCGGCGCAGGATGCCCCGACAGGCTGTGGCGCTCAAAAAGTACCGCTGCGGCACGGCGCCAGTCTCCAAGACATCCGACAACGAACACACGCTTGCGCCGCTGTGCCAGTCCGAAGTACTGAGCGTCATGAACTCGGTATGCGAACCCATACCCGAGCTCGCCCAGGAGCCAGAGGAAGGAACCGAAATCTCTTCCGCCGTTGCTGGACAGTACTCCGGGGACGTTCTCCCATACCAGCCACTCGGGGCGATATCGATCAGCAATCGCTCCAAACGTGAGCATGAGGTTGCCACGCGGATCATCCAGTCCTTTTCGGAGTCCGGCGACGGAGAAGGACTGGCAGGGAGTTCCGCCAACGAGAAGATCGACATCTGCATCGGGCCAGTCCTTGAACTTGGTCATGTCGCCCCAGTTCGGGACGCTCGGGTAGTGGTGCGCCAGGACGGCACAGGGGAACGGGTCAATCTCGCTGTAGGCCACCGCATTCCAGCCCATCGGATGCCAGGCCACGGATGCGGCCTCGATCCCGGAGCAGACGGACAGGAAGTTCATGTGGCATGCCGGCCGAGAAACCGGCGCAGCTCGGCGCGGAATTCGGATACCGCGGGGCGGATCATGCCCCCGGCATCCGATGCGACTGCGCAAACCGCTGGGCAGCGTCGGTCACGGCGTTTAACGCCGGCACCGGCTCGCCAGCGGGTTCCTCGCCATGCTTCGCAAGGGTGATCAGCCGGCTCTCGATTGCCACCATGGCCTTGTACCGGGTGTCGTGTTCCTGCCCCAAGTTCGGGACGTACTCCCTGGCTTGGTCCAGCGCCATCGCATCGGTGCGCAACCCCGGCGCTCGCAGGACTTCGATCGCCGAAACGTAGGGCATCCGGTTGCGAATTCGCGCCGTGGCACCGCCCCACTGCATCGGGGTGTCGAGCATGTCCAGGTGCACGAAGCAAAACGCGCTGCCGTTGATTTTGATCGACCCGGCCAGCGGGCAACCGTGCGCGGTGCAGGAATGACTCGGCGGTGGTGGCGGTTCCTCGCCCCGGGTGGCCACTTCGTTGAAACTCGCCCGCTTAGGCGTTTTCATGGTATTTCCCCTCGAAAATCTTCACGTGGCTGCCAGGGGCCATCAGAAAATCCAGATCGGCAACGAATGGCGATCGTCCCGCCTCTCGCGGCTTGACCTGGCCCATCAAAAACGACGACCGACGCACGAAAACGAAAAACTTGCGCCAGTCGTCCAGCCCTTGGGCCGCAGTCGACCAATGCTTTTCGGCCGCCCATTCCCGCCATCGCTGCCGGATGTGCGCCCGTCTGGCCTCTGTGACCCGCTCAACCCTCGGCAACTCCGGCAAGACCTCGTGGTAGAGCGCCACGACCTCGGTTGCAGGGCAGGCTGGAATCGTTTGCGGCAGGCTCGGCGGGTCCACGGAGGCCGGATTTTCGGCCTCGGGGACAAGCACCGTAGGTGCTAATACGCCTTCGACTACGTCTCCGACTACGACTCCGACTAGGTGAGCATTTGCTAGCGTTTGCGAACATTTGATATCAGTTGATATCGGTTGGTTGCCATCTCCTGTTCTTGATGGCGGATTGGGAAACTTGCTCGCGGTTCTTTGCTGTTGACCGAAGTTGTTAACTTCCACGAAGCACTTGTCTGCAACCTCGTATCCAAGGATCAAACCGGCCTTCTGGCACGCAGCCATCCAACGGGAAATGTCCGCAGTACGAACGTCGTCAGTCTGAAGTGGGTAACAACGAGACCTGAGCAACTGTAGATTCGCATCCGTCCGGCCGTAGTCGTCTACGATGGACATGAGGCGACGGTAAAACACTTCTTCAGCCCATCCGAGCGATGCGATACGTTCGCTGCTCAAGATGCCCTCTCTGATGATCCGATTCGGCATCAGCCCAGCCTGAGCACCCGCGCCAGCCGCGCCAGCGCAGCCTCGCGCTCTAATGACGTGGCATCTGGAAATGACGAATCCCACTGCGGCACGAGCCGCTGGTACGACAGTTCACGGTCCGCGCTGAATGCGCCGACGGACGCGGCCAGCTGCCAGAAGGTGGCGTGTGGATCGACCGCGACAGCCATCAGGCGGCGGCCTTGGCGAGTGCGGGGCCGAATATGTCAGGGCGCAATTCGTGTCGCGTGACGGCTGCATTGCAGGCTGACTCGACGGCTATACACCGTAGCGCAGGCACCCGGCCGGACGACACCCATTGATTGACCGCCTGAACGGTCACACCGGTGAATTCAGCCATACGGACCTGACCACCGACCTCGCTGCACGCTTTTTCGATTGGGCTCATGGTCGTTAGCATAAAGCCACACTTTATTTGGCGTCAAGCGATACTTCTTTCAACTTCCGCTTGACAGCTAGTTAAGCGTGGCTTTATATTCAATCCACCCCGCACATCGCGGGCAACCGAGAACAACAGATGAGCTACCAATTCCGCCAGTTCCACATAACGGACCACATGCTCGAAAGCCTCGATCAATACGTCGAGCAAGGCGTGCCGCCAGGTGGCTTCCTGTACGCGGTGCTGAGCAACGACTTCAAGGGAGCCGCAGGTAGAGCCGACGACGAGAACCTTGCGAACCTGCCTGCCTATGCTGCGTGGCTCTACAACGAAGCGCCGAGCCCGTGCCAGGGTTCCAAAGAGGCCGTCGAGAAGTGGCTCGCCATGCACGCGCAGCGCAGGGAGGCAGCATGAGCGCCTTCACCGCAGCGAAGCAGCAGATAGACCTCGCAACGATCACGCTGCAAAGCTGCCTCCCTGCGCTGGAACTGGCGGAATTGGTAGCTC
>JBDSWH010000280.1:0-2516 GCA_039926785.1 Gammaproteobacteria bacterium | reverse complement strand
CTTGCCCTATACTGCGGGCCCCCAAAAGAACCACCAAGGCAAGCGCGGCGGCCACAAATGATCAAGGTTTCAAACAGGCGGGTCAAGCCAACGGGCACGCCCTCGCTCCTGCCGCCTCCGACCCGCTGGACAGTGCGGCAATTATCCGGGCGGGTGACGCGGGCGGCACTGACCCGCGTGGACCATGTGCTCGTGGTCACGCCCCACAGGGTGCCCGACAGCGCGTGGCAAGGCATTCCCGGCCTCGCGTCCGTTCGCGCGTTGCAGACACGTCTGCGCACGAACGGCGCCGGTCGGCCGCTGCGGGGCACTATTGGCCCCCGGACGGCCGTGACGCTCGGCGTCCTGCCGGCACCAGGCAAGGTCAGGGCGGGCGGGCGCGTTGCGGGCCAGGCAGTGCCGGCGGCGTTTCCGCTCCTCAAATTTGCAGGCGACCTGGTCGCCGATGCCCTCGCCGACGAGCCGCGCTCCCTGGCAATCGTGGTCCACGGCTTTGCGGCGGTCGAGGAAGGCCGGCTGGCAACGGCCCTGCTGCTGGCCGTGGGAGCAAGAGCCTTCAAGCCGCCCTCCTTCCAGAAGGAGTCGAAGCCGTCACCGCTGAAGTCGGTGGAGCTGCTCGGTCTACGGGAAGTCCTCGACACCTCCCGCGTCTTCGCCGAGGTCGAGGCCGCCAACCTCGTGCGCTGGCTGACGGCGCTGCCCGCGAACACGCTGTCAGCGGGCAGCTACCGGGACCTGCTAGCCGGGCTGGCGCAGCAGCAGGGCTGGGAGTTCGAGTGGCTGGACGAGTCGGCACTGCGCAAGCTGAATGCCGGGGCGTTCCTCGCCGTCGCGCAGGGCAACGCCACGCCGGACGCGGGCATTGCCCGGTTGCGTTACCGGCCGGCGGGCGCCGCAGCCAAGCAGGCGCCCGACCTGGCGCTGGTCGGGAAGGGCATCATTTTCGATACGGGTGGCACGAACCTGAAAACCGCCCCCCACATGCTCGACATGCACACCGACATGTCGGGCAGCGCCGTGGCACTTGCCGTGCTCAACGCCCTGACGACTCTCCGATCACCGCTGCGCGTGGATTGCTGGCTGGCGATCACGGAGAACCGGACCGGCCCTTCCGCCTACAAGCAACGGGACGTAGTTACCGCCAGTAACGGCACGACCATCGAAGTGATCCACACCGACGCCGAGGGACGTATGGTGCTCGCCGACACCCTGGCCCTGGCCGGCCGGGAGAAGCCCGGTCTGATGATGGACTACGCGACCCTGACGGGTGCCTGTGTCTACGCATTGTCTGAACGGTACAGCGGGGTGTTCACCAACCGGGCCACCCTGAACGAACTACTGGTGCGGGCCGGCCAAAGTTCCGGTGAGCGCGTCTGGCCCTTCCCCAACGACCCCGATTTCGACGACGACATCAAGTCCAGGGTTGCGGACGTCGCCCAGTGCGCGTCGGGTGGCGAGGCTGACCAGATCCTGGCTTCGCGCTTCCTTCAGCGCTTCGTTCCGGAAGTCACGCCCTGGATCCACATGGACCTGGCATCGGCGCTGCGCAAGGATGGGCTGGGACAGATGCCTGGCGGTCCGACCGGATTCGGGGTGCGCTACACACTCTCCCTGTTGCTGGATCACGCGAGCGAACTGAAGCAGCTCGCCGGATGACCAACGCCACGTCCGACGCCGTCCCGGCAGACGCCACTGCCGCCGCTAGCTCGCCGATGAGCCGCCGCTTCCGGGGCTTCCTGCCCGTAGTGGTGGACTTCGAGACTGGCGGCTTCAATTGCAAAACCGACGCGCTCCTCGAAATGGCGGCCGTACTTCTGCGGATGGACGACGATGGCACCATATGCCGGGGCGATACCATTCACTGCCACGTCAAGCCGTTCGAAGGTGCAAACCTGGAGCCAGCGGCCCTGCAGGTGACCGGTATCGATCCCTGGCACCCCCTGAGGCTCGCCCTTCCGGAACGGGACGCGCTCAATCACCTGTTCAAGCCGATCCGGGACGCCATGAAGGAGGCCAGCTGCAAGCGGGCCGTCCTGGTGGCGCACAACGCGCACTTCGACCTGGGCTTCCTCAACGAGGCCATCGCCCGGACCGGCGTGAAGCGCAGTCCGTTTCATCCCTTCAGCGTGCTCGACACAGCGACACTCTGCGGCGTGGCCTTTGGGCAGACCGTCCTTGCCCAGGCGGCCGTCGCGGCCGGCATGACCTGGGACTCCACCCGCGCCCACTCGGCAATTTACGATGCCGAGCTCACGGCCGACCTGTTCTGCCTGGTCGTGAACCGGTTCAAACCGCTTTACGATTCCGCTATCCTGCCCACTCCTCCGGCCCTGCCGGAACCCTAGGAGACGTCTCCATGAATCCACTGAAGACCGTAACGTCTGCGCTTGTCACTGGCGTGATCCTGATGATCATCGTCAGCCTGCTGCTGCCAGCCAGCGGTAATGTCACGGTGAATCTGGCCAGCCTCGATCGCTGGCTGCACATCGTGTCCGGCGTTTTCTGGGTCGGCCTCC
>JBDSWH010000279.1:0-5404 GCA_039926785.1 Gammaproteobacteria bacterium | reverse complement strand
CACTGCGCACCAGCCTCAACTTCATCGACGCCTGGTGGGAGATCTTCGGTGCCCTGGGTCACGGTGCGCCGATCACTGTCGTGCCCGATGACGTGGCCACCGATCCTCTCGGGCTGCCGGCCTTCCTGGCGGCGACCGGGGTGACGCAGCTCGTGCTCGTGCCCTCGCTGCTCCGTGCCGTCCTCGAGCAGGTGGCCGCCACGAAAACGCCCCTGCCCGCGCTCCGCTGGTGCATCACCAGCGGTGAGCCATTGCCGCCGGAACTGGTCGAGGAGTGCCGCCGGCTGTTGCCCGGCATGGCTGTAATCAACACCTACGGCACTGCCGAGATCTGGGACGCGACCGCCTTCGACACGCGGCAGTTGGCCCCGGCGGCTCCGCGGGTTCCGATCGGCCGGCCCGTGGCCAACGCGCGCGTGTACGTGGTGGATGGAAATGGCGAGGCCCTGCCGCCGGGAATTCCGGGGGAACTGCAGGTGGCCGGTACCGGCGTCGGGCCTGGCTACTGGCGCCGGCCGGAACTGACGGCAGAGAAGTTCGTCAGACGGGAGGTCCCGGAGACGGGCGCGATGCGGGTGTATCGCACGGGTGACCGGGCGCGCTTCCTCCCGGATGGCCAGGTCGAGTGCCTGGGTCGGCTCGATGCCCAGTTCAAGCTGCGGGGCCAGCGCATCGAACCGGCCGAGATCGAGCAGGCCCTGGCGCGGCACCCGGCCGTTGCTGCGGCAGTCGTGGGCCTGGTCGGCGAGGGTGCGGGCGCTGTGCTGTCGGCCGGCGTCGTCCGGTCCACCGACTGGCCGTTGCCCGACGGTGCAGCGTTGTCATCGCTGTTGCGCGAGCACCTGGTGGACTGCCTGCCCGGCTGGATGGTGCCGAGCCGATGGTGTGAGTTGTCCGCGCTGCCACTCACGCCGACGGGCAAGGTGGATCGCCTTCGCCTCGCCGAATTACGCGAGCTCACGGCACCGGCGGAGCGCGAGGTGGAAAGTGCCCCGCCAAAGTCCGGCACCGAGAGGCAGGTCGCGGCGCTCTGGTGCGCGCTGCTGGGTCGCGCTGCCGTCGGCCGGCACGACAACTTCTTCCATCTCGGTGGCCACTCGCTGCTGGCCGCCCGGCTGCTGAACCGCGTACGTTCTGCCTTTGGCGTGCAGCTGCCGCTGCGCGCGCTGTTCACCGCACCGACGATCGCCGGCCTCGGGGTGCTCATTGAAGCGCAGAGGGACGCCGCGGGAAACGACGTCCGGCCATCCCCTCCATTGGCGCCGGTCGCCGATCCCGGTCCGGCCCTGTCCTTTGGCCAGAAGCGGCTGTGGTTTCTCGACCAGCTGGACCCGGGCAGTCCCGCCTACAACGTGGCCTGGACCATCCGCTGTACCGGACCTCTCCACCATCCGGCGCTCCAGGCTGCGCTCGACCAGCTGGTGGCGCGGCACGCCGCACTTCGCACGCGCTTTCCGGCAGTGGCCGGCCGGCCGGTGCCCGTCACCGATCCACCGGCGCCCGTGCCGCTCGCGGTGATCGATCTCGGTAATGCCGCCGATCCCGCCACCCGACTGGCGCAGGAACTCACAAGACTCGCCCGGCAACCGTTCGACCTCGGCCATGACCCGCTGTTCCGTACCACGCTGTTGACGGCCGGTGAGGACGAGCATCACCTGCTGCTGGTGACTCAGCACATCGTGACGGATGCCACTTCCAATCACCTGCTGTTTGCGGAGCTGGCTGACGCCCTGGATGCCGTACAGCTCGGCGTAGGGCTGGAAAAGCCGGCGCCACAATTTACTTACGCGGAATTCGCCCGCCGCCAGCGGGCAGCATCGGCGGATCCCCGCCAGCGGGCGGCTCTGGACTGGTGGTGTCGTCGGCTCGCGGGCGCGCCGCCCGCCCTCGAATTGCCCACCGACCGGCCGCGTCCCGCGGAGCAGCGTTTTGCCGGCGCCTGGGTCGAGCGCACCGTGCCACCGGCGCTCGGCGCGGCGATTGCGCGTTTCGCGCCGGCGCAGGGTTGCACGCCCTACATGGTGCTGTTGGCCGCATTCAAGGCGCTGCTTCACCGCTACTCCGGCAGCGTGGACGTGCTGGTGGGTACACCCGTCGAGGGGCGGCTGACGGCCGACGTGGAGTCGGTGGTGGGCCTCTTCATCAATACGCTGGTGATGCGGACTGACCTTTCCGGCAACCCCGGCTTCGGCACGCTGCTGGCCCGCGTCCGCGACACGACCCTCGACGCGACCGAACACCAGGAGGTGCCCTTCGAGCAGCTGGTAGAGGCACTCGCGCCGGAGCGCTCGCTGAGCCGGAGCCCGGTGTTCCAGGTCATGTTCAATCTTCTGCAGCTGCCGAAGCGCTGCCGGCAGGCCGGTGACCTGACCCTGAGCGTGGGCCAGCTCGTTGACCAGGGGGTGTCGAGCTTCGACCTGACGCTGACGGCGGCAGTGGATCACGACGCCATGGCACTGACCTTTGAGTACGCGACCGACCTGTTCGACGCCGCGACGATCGGGCAGCTGGCAGACGCCTACCTCACCCTGCTCGACGGCGCGCTGCGGGACCCCGGCATGCCGTTGTCGCGCCTCCCCCTGCTGGACAAGGCGGCGCGGGAGCGGGCCCTCGCGCCCGGACGTCCGTCGGGTTCGCCGGCGACTTTCGAACCCGTGCACCGGACCGTGGCTGCCTGGGCCCGCCAGGCGCCTTCGGCGGTCGCGGTCGAATTCGATGGCACACGGCTGACCTTTGGCGCGCTCGATGAGCAGGCCAACCGGCTGGCGCATCATCTGCGCGGTCTCGGTCTCGGCTGCGGCGCGCGGATCGGGATCTGCCTGCCCCGCACGCCCGACTACCTCGTCGCCGTGCTGGCGGTACATAAGGCAGGTGCCGCCTACGTGCCGCTGGATCCCGCTTATCCGCCGCAGCGGCTCGACTGGATGGTGAGCGACGCGCAGTTGTCGGCACTGATCGGCAACCTGGCGACCCCCAGCGCACTGCTCAGCGTCGGTCCGTTCGTGCATCTGCACGCCGAAGCGCCTGCGATTGCATGTTGTCCGGCGTCCGCTCCCGTAGTCGCCGTCCAGCCGGCCGACCCGGCCTACGTGCTCTACACCTCCGGGTCCACCGGGCAGCCCAAGGGCGTCGTGGTCACTCACGGCAACCTGTCCGCCGCGCTCGCGGGCTGGCAGTCGGCCTACGGCCTGCAGGCCGGCGAGGCGCACCTGCAGATGGCCAGTGCTGCCTTCGACGTATTCACCGGGGACTGGGTGCGCGCGCTCGGCACCGGTGGCCGCCTGGTGCTGTGCCCGCGGGAGGTGCTGCTGGACCCGCCCGCGTTGTTGGCGCTGCTCGACGCGGCCAGGATCCGCGTCGCCGAGTTCGTGCCAACCGTGATCCGCCTGCTGCTCGAGCATTGCCAGGCCCGCGACGCCCGCCTGCCGGAACTGCGCCTGCTGATCGTGGGGTCCGACACCTGGTACGGCAGCGAGCTCGCGTTGCTCCGGCGACTGGCGGCACCGGCTTCGCGCCTGATCAATTCCTACGGCGTGGCCGAGGCCAGCATCGACAGCACCTGGTTCGAGGCACCGTGCGGCGAATTGGCAGACGCGGCCGTCGACGTTTCAGTCCCGATCGGCACGCCGTTCCCCGGTGTGACTGTCTATGTGCTCGACGATCACGGTGAGCCTGTACCGCGCGGCATGCCCGGCGAACTGTGCATCGGCGGCGCTGGCGTGGCGGCGGGCTACTGGAACGATCCAGCACTGACCGCCCGGAAATTCCTGGTCGATACGCACGCAGGCTTACCTGGTGCGCGCCTGTATCGCACCGGGGACCGTGCCCGGTGGAACGGTTCAGGACAACTCGTGCTGCTCGGCCGCCGCGACGATCAAATCAAGTTGCGGGGTTTCCGGGTCGAGCCCGCCGAGATCGAGGCCAGGCTAACGGCGTTCCCCGGCATCGTGGCGGCGGCCGTAGGGCTCGGCGCGCGAGCGGGTGGTGAGCCCCAACTGGTCGCGTGGCTCGTGCCTGGTGGCATACCCGTATCCGTGGATGAACTGCAACAGGCGCTGCGCTGCGTCCTGCCCGAGCATCTGGTCCCCACCCTGTTCATAGCACTGGCATCGCTGCCACTAACGCCGAATGGCAAAGTGGACCGTGCAGCGCTCGCGTCTGTGGCCGCGGAGGAATTTACCTTGGTCGCTGAGACGCTCCCGCCGGGAAATTCCTCCGCGGCCACGGACGCGCCTACCAGCGAAATCGAAATCACGATTCGCCGGCTGTTTGCGAGTCTGCTGCCCGTCGACGCAGTGGTTGCCCAAACGCATTTCTTCCGGGCGGGCGGCCACTCGCTGATGGCGGCGCGATTCATTGCGCGCCTTCGGGAAGAGCTGCGTAGCGACGTTCCACTGCGTCTGCTGTTCGAGGCGCCGACGCCGCGTAGCCTGGCGACCCTAATTCGCACCAGGAACCACGCGCCTCAATTGGCGTCACCAGCAAGGCGCATTCGTGTGCCCGGCGAGCCGCTTCCGCTGTCAGCCATGCAGCAGCGCCTGTGGTTCCTGGAGCGGCTTCAGCCGGGCACACCGGCCTTTCACCTGCACTGGCTACTTCGGATCCGGGGTCCGTTGGACCGGGTCGCGCTGCAGGCTGCCCTGGATGCCGTTGTCGCCCGCCATGACGTGTTGCGGACGACCTTCGCCGAGCGTTCCGGAGTGCCCGAGCAGATCGTTGCGGTGGATCGGCGGATCCCCATCGAGGTGGTCGCCGGCGCGACTCCCGCCGAACTGCTGGCGCGGCCTTTCGATCTGGCAGCAGGGCCGCTCCTTCGAGTGTCGCTGCTCGCCGATGGAGCCGATGACCACCGCCTGCTGCTCGTGGTTCACCACCTGGTTGCCGACGGCTGGTCATTCAGCGTGTTCGGTCGTGAACTTGCGGTGGCCTACGACGCGACTCGCGCGGGCAGGGCGATCGGCCTTGGCGAACTGCCGCTGCAGTACGCGGACTACGCGCTTTGGCAGCGGGATGTGCTTGGAGAGTCCCGGTTCACCCAGCAGGTTGAATACTGGCGGGCAGCCCTCGCTGGCGCGTCGCCACTTCTGGAACTTCCGGGCGCCGTCGCACGGGTTGGCGCCGCCAGTGGCGGCAGTCAGTGGGCCGGTAGGACTCTACCCCCAGCCACTGTTGCCGCACTCCGGGATCTGGCGGCAGCCCAGGGCGCTACTCTCTTTATGGCGCTGCTCGCCGGTTTCAAGGCGGTGCTGGGCCGCCTTGCCGGTCGCCACGACATCATTGTCGGCACGCCGGTGGCCGGTCGAACGCACCGGGCGCTCGAAGACCTGATCGGCTTCTTCGTGAACACCCTGGTGCTGCGCACCGACCTGGACGGGGCGCTGACCTTCCGGGAGCTCATTGGCCG
>JBDSWH010000278.1:0-3373 GCA_039926785.1 Gammaproteobacteria bacterium | reverse complement strand
GAATACGTTGCAATGGCGGTGCAGCTGGCCGGAGATCCGGAGAGGATCGCCACCCTGCACGGCACCTTGCGCCGGCGGCTGCTTGCCAGTTCGCTCTGCGACGGTCCGGGTTTTTCCCGCAAGTTCGAGTTTGCGCTGCACGGCATGTGGCTGAACTGGTGTCGCGCCCAGGGTGTCAATCTCACGCCGGGCCAGACGGCGAATGCCGCGTTCGATTTCGCCGCCCTGGGTTAGACATCCGGGGTTAGACGCTCTCGGCTAGACCGCGCGCCGCGCCTGCTCAATGAGTCCCTGCACGTGCGACTTGCCACTCGCGTTGTCCGCCGGCACGAGTTCGTCGTGCAGGCACTGAAGCAGTTCCAGCGCGAGGGCCGCATTGCCGGCTGCCAGGTATTGCCCGGCCCGGGCGATGATGTCCTCACCCAGCCGGCCTCGCAGGTCCGGGTGGTGGCTGATCTTCACGGGGCGGTCGAAGACCCGGCCCCGGCCGGTGCTGCGGAAATTCCAGGCCTCGTCCAGGATTTCCAGTTGCACTCCAAACCGGTTCACGGTGGGACTCAGCAGTTGCACGAAGCTGGTCTGGTCCATGAACAGTAATTCCCGCCGGACTTCCGGGTCGTCGATATGGGCGGTGACGTCCGTCTTCGGCGGCACATCCAGGTTGCCCAGCTCGAAATTCTCGCGCGTCAGGTCCTCCCAGGCCTCCAGCAGGGCGAGGACGGCCCGTGACTTGCGGAAGAGGATGAACCCCACGTTGAACATGGGCAGACCCGTGAGCTGGGCGCACTTGCTCACGTCCGGCTGGCAGATGGCCATGCCGACGTCGATGTCGTCCAGGCGGCTGAACAAACCCATGAACTCGGGAGTCAGCACCCGGGTGTCCGTGTCCAGGTGAAGCGTGTAATCGTAGGGTGAATTCCGCAGCGCCCGGATGCGGTCCAGCTGACCTTCGGCCCACAGGCTCCGGTAATGGCGCCGGGTTTCCAGGGGCACGACCGTGCGGAAGCAGGGACTGCGGGCGAAAGGCACCTGGGGCAGATCCGTGCAGAGGGTCACGGGCAGGTCCGGCGCGAAATCCCGCGCGCTATGGGCGGAGAGGAAGGCCTCCGCGACATAGTGGGGGCGCCGGGTGGCCACGTACACCATGCCGATGTTGCTGCTGTTCATACCGACTTTCTGTCAACGTTCAGGGCCAGCTTAGCCAGGAGGTCCTGATCGACCAGGCTTTCGAACCGGGCCCGTGTCACCGGATCGACCTCATCCACAGTGGTGAACTCCCGCTCTATCTCCCGGGTGATCGGCGCACCCAGGAGTTCGTAAATTTCCTCGGTTCCCTGGGGATGCAGATACCCCTCCGGCAGACGTACCTGGTCAAGTCTCTGCAATCGGAGGCGGGTCGCCATTCTCTGCAGCCAGGGCTCCGGGTCCCGACGGAGGGCATCCGTGTCCACGATGACGCTATCCTGACCAACATCCTGCAGCCAGCTCCGGTGCCGCTCGTTCCAGAATGTCGCGGCCTCGGCCGGACCTGTGCCGTGGGGCAGGAAGCCCGGAACCTGCCGCTGGATGCGCACGCAACTGGCGTACCAGAGACCGGGATCCCTCACGGCGAGCGCCACGCCAAAGGTCTGGTCGCGCTGCGCCGCTGCCGCCGCGAGGAACAGCGGACTCGCGGTCACACGCGCCCAGTCGGCAGGATGGTCCCGAACCAAATTGCGGATGCCGTCCCGGTAGCGGGGATCCACGTAGTCATCGATGCCGAGCGCCCTCCGGTCGCGCACCACCGGCCCGTGCTTCCAGCCGAGCAGCATGGTGGCCGTCTGCACCCCGGCAAAGTTGTGACGAAGCATCCAGGTCAGCAGGTTGCTGCCCGAACGCATGACGCCGGCGATGCGGATCAGCCCCCCGTTACCAATCAGCTTGGCTCCGGCAACAGATCGAAGGCGATGCAGAGCCGCTCCTCGTCCGAACGGAAAGGAATCGTTCGATGGAACAGGGACGACGGGAACAGCGCCAGCTGGCCGGGCGCCGGCTGGTGCAGCAGCGTCGGCGAAAGCCGCTCCGAGAGCCGGGGAAACCCGCTGCCCTCCAGGCCGAACTCGATGGCACCCTCTCCGGCCGCCGCCTGCCGTGGCATCTGCAGGTAGACGACGCCGCTCAGCCAGCCGAAGGGGTGGTTGTGGAAGGACTGATGGCCGCCCGACAGCAGCCGTACGTACCAACCCTGGACGCGCGGCACGGCTGGCCAGCGTGTCTCGAGCACGAGGCCGGCAGGCACAAGGGCTTCGCGGTAGCGCGCCAGCTCGACGAGCAGATCCCGCTGGAGCCGGGCGATGGCACTCTCCGGATGGTTCGTGGCGTGGGTAAAAAGATTGCCACCCGTCTGGAATCCGCTTTTGGTGGTGACGCCGCGCGGCTCCCACAGTGCTTCAAGCTGGCCGGCCTCGCGGATGAGTTGCTGCAGGAACGGCGCATCGGCAGTCCCGGTGTACCGGTCCGAGATGCGGACGTGGGTCAGGGGATGGGGGCAGAAACGGTGGGGATCAGCCCGATCCTGGTGGAAAGCGGCGTAGGCCGACAGTGGCGCGGAATGCAGGTTGGCGGCTTCCTCATCCGCGTGCTGCTCGAGCCACGCGAAAAAGGCGTCATACCGCCCCAGTCGAAGTTCGCAGTCCAGGGCCTGGGCGCGGGCGAAGGGATTGCCGGACGCCCGGTAGCACGCCAGCGCCTGCTCGAGGTGATTACCGACCTTAAGCAGGCCGCCCAGATTTTCATTGGCGTCCGGGTGCCCGGGATCGATGGCCAGCGCGCGCCCGTAGCTGGCCGCCGCGTCGTCGATGCGGGCCAGGTCGCGCAGCGCATTGCCGAGAAAGTTGTGGACGGCGGGCACCCCGGGCGCAAGCGCGGCCGCTTGCGACAACAACTCGCTCGCCTCCGCCGGCCGACGCACGTGGGAGAGCAGGTTGCCGAGGCTGACCAGCCCCCGCACGTGGCGCGCGTCCAGCGCGAGCGCCTGCCGGTAAACGCTTTCGGCCGACTCCAGCTGGCCTTGCGCATGCAGCGCATTGCCCAGGTTCACCTGGGTGTCGACGTTGTTTGGCTGCAGGACTAGCGCCACCCGGAACTGATCTTCGGCCTCGCGCGGGCGACGAAGCGTGATGAGCAACGCGCCCAGTTCATGGCGGGCAGCAACGGAATCCGGCGCGGACTGCACCGTCAGTTCCAGCAGGGCCACGGCCTCGCCTAGGCGGCCCGCGGCCACCTGGATCCGCGCGGCATCCAGCACGTCGTCGACCGACGGGCCGGGCCCCGGGGTGGACGTGGGTGCGGGTGCAGTCATCAGGGTGAGCGGCGCACGGGATTGGGGCGGTGG
>JBDSWH010000277.1:0-10467 GCA_039926785.1 Gammaproteobacteria bacterium | reverse complement strand
CCGATTGGTCGTGTCGGCGGCAGCTCCACCCGGCGAAGTCCCGTTCCAACTCGCCGACCTGGCCTCACGGCTGAAGTCCGGCGGGGCCTATCGCGTGCAACCGCTGGACGACGACGGCCGTCTCGCGGCGCTGAAGATCCGTGCCCGCTTTCGCGGCTTCGAACTCCCGGACGATACCGGCCGCTACCTGCTGAACCGCACGGCGCGGGGGCCCGCCAGCCTGTTCCGGGTGCTCGACACGCTGGACCGCGCTGCACTCATCGCGCAGAAGCGGCTGACCATTCCCTTCGTGCGCGGCGTCCTCGACGACACCTGACGAGCGGGCGACCCGGCCATTCCGGCTGCGCTAGCGGCGCTGGCGGGATGCGGCGATGGCCGTGAAGAAGACCAGGGCGGTCAGCGTTGCGAAGACCGCACCCTCGACACGCTGGTCGGGTGCGACCAGCAGCGAGCCGACGCTGAGCGTGAAATAGGGAATCAAGCCAATGGCGACCCAGGCGCCCCATTGGCGCGCGCCTCGGAGTCCGGTGACTACGAGCGCCAGCAGGGGAGAAGCGCAGAGGATTCCGATCAGCAGTCGCGTCGCGGGCGCAGTGGCCGGACCGGCCGGCGGATCAATCACCAGCCAGCTCGCCAGGAGCGCAAGGCCGGCCAGCGTTGCCCGGGTGGGTGTCACTGCTCCCAACCCTCGAGGCGCACCGCCGCTTCCGCGACCCGCCGGCCGAGATGCTGGGCAATCCGCACTTCATCTGCGGAGGGGGTGTTGTCCCCGGACTGGGGCGCAAAGTGTGTGGCTCCGTACGGCGAACCGCCCGTGCGGGTATCGGACAGTGCCTGTTCGCGGTAGGGGATGCCCACCAGCACCATGCCGTGGTGAAGGAGCGGCAGCGCCATCGAGAGCAGCGTGCTTTCCTGGCCGCCGTGAAGGGAGCTCGTCGACGTGAACACGCCCGCGGGCTTGCCGCTCAACGTGCCGGACAGCCACTCGGTGCCGGTGCCGTCCAGAAAGTATTTGAGTGGAGCAGCCATGTTGCCAAAACGCGTCGGACTGCCAAGGATCAGGCCGGCGCAGTCGACCAGATCGGCGCGCGTGGCGTACGGCGGACCCCCGGTGGGAATCTCCGGCAGCGGTGGCGCGTTCTCTGCAGTTACCGGGGGTACCGTCCGCAAGCGGGCCGCAACGCCGGCAACCCCGTTGATGCCGCGGCAGACCTGCGCGGCGAGATTGGCCACGGAGCCGTGGCGCGAGTAATACAGAACCAGGATGTCGGGCATCAGTGCACCGGAGCCGTTTCGGGATGCGCATCTTACCGCCGCGGACATTCACTGCTTGACCGTCGGCGAGCGGGTGGCTAGCGTGGACCGCCATGACAGCGATGACCCCCAGCTTTCGACCCCTGCCCTGCGGGCTCCGACTCCTGCTATGCGCCGCCCTGTTGGCCGTCGCCGGTTGCGCGGCCGGGCCACCCGTGCAGGAGATGAGCGATGCCCGCCAGGCCATTGCGGCCGCCCGCGAGTCTGGCGCGGCGACCCTCGATCAGGGCGGTCTGCAGAAGGCCGAGCGGCAGCTGTCTGATGCCGAGGCCCAGTTACAGCAGCGGATGTACTGGGACGCCCGGCGACTGGCCGTCAGTGCCAAAGAGTCTGCCATTGCGGCCCTGCTACGCAGCCGGTCACTGCGCGAAACGGGTACCGCCGAGGCGCCTTCACCATCGCCCCAATGAGCTCCCCAATGAGCGCCCTGATGAGCTCCCTGAAGAGCGCTGGTGTGACGGCGCGGGCGGGGTGACCGGAACTCTGGCAGCCCGTCGCTTCCTCGTGAGCGGCAAGGTCCAGGGCGTGTACTTCAGGGCGAGCACTGCCCGCCTTGCAGAACAACTTGGCTTGCGAGGCTATGCGCGCAACCTGCCGGACGGTCGGGTCGAGGTCCTCGCCGTCGGCAATGGCGCAGGGCTCGAGGCGCTGGCCCACTGGCTGCGACAGGGGCCGCCCCGGGCCCGGGTCGATGCGTTCGCCGAGCAGTCAGAGGACGCGGCGGCACACGACGGAATTGCCGATTTCCGGACCGGGTGATCCCGGAACCCGGGGTGCTGTTACTGACGGAACCAGCGCGTGCTCAGGCGCTCGAACACCTTGTCCGGGTACGCGCGACTACCGAGGCTGCCGTTGTAGCGGGCGAGGGCACGCGACCAGTTGCCATTTTCCAGGTCGTAGTAATGCCGCAGGATCGTGCATCCCATGCGCACGTTCTCCCGGACATCGAGCAGGGCATAGCCCGGCATTTCCAGTTCGGTCAGCCAGAACCGCATGATCTGCATCAGGCCCTGGGCGTTGGCCCGGGACACGGCAAAACGCTGGAAGCCGCTTTCCACGTCGATCACCGCCAGGATCATCTCGGGCGGCAGCCCGACCCGGCTCGCTTCGCGGTGGACCGTGGTGAGGATCTCGAGGCGCTCGTCGGCGTCCGGGACGGAGCGGGCGAGACGGTTTGCCATGTCCGTCAGCCAGACCTCGGCCTCGAAGCGGTCCTCGAAGGCCAGCGGTTCCTCGAGGGCGGCCTTCAGCTTTGCGCGCAGTACGGGGTCCCGGTCCACGCTGGCGGCAACCAGTGTGGTCGGGAAGGTCGCCAATATTCCGGCCAGCAGCGCTGCCACTAAGCGGGCCAGTAAGCCGGCCAGTCGTCCGGCGGGCCTATCCCTGGCGGGGAAAATCGCGCCGCGACCGCAGGAAGTCCAGTACATCGGCCAGTCCCACCTGTTCCTCGTTGCCGCTCGGCCGGTGGCGGTACTCCGCCTTCCCGTCCCGGACGCCGCGTTCGCCAACCACGAGCCGGTGAGGAATGCCCACCAGGTCGGCGTCTGCGAACTTCACGCCAGGGCGCGCATCCCGGTCGTCGAAGAGCACTTCAAAACCGGCGGCCCGCAAATCGTTGTACAGCGTCGCGGCGGCTGCCGTGACCGGTTCGGCCTTTTTGGGATTGATCTCGATAAGAATGACAGCATAGGGACTCATCGGCTCGGGCCACAGGATGCCGTCGGCGTCGTGGTTCTGCTCGATGGCCGCGCCGACGATGCGGGATATGCCGATGCCGTAGCACCCCATCATCATCACGCGCTCCTTGCCGTCCTGGTCGAGGACGACGGCATGCATGCTTTGGCTGTACTTGTCACCGAGTTGGAAGATGTGACCCACCTCTATGCCGCGCCCGATGATCAGCGCGCCACCGCCGCCCGGGCTCGGGTCACCCGCTTCCACGTTGCGCAGGTCGGCACACGCAGGCACGGGAAGGTCGCGCTCCCAGTTGACGCCGGTCAGGTGGGCGTCCGGCGCGTTAGCGCCGCAGGCGAAGTCCGCCATGACCAGGACGCTGTGGTCGGCGACGAGTGGCAGCTCGAGCTTGACGGGACCAAGCGAGCCTACCGGTGCGCCGGTGGCCGCCTGCACGCGCTCCGGTGAAGCCAGCCGGAGTGGGCGCGCGACACCCGGCGCTCGTTCGGCCTTCAGGAGATTCAGTTCGTGATCGCCGCGCAGGAGCAGCGCAACGAGGGCGCCGTCGTTGCCCTCGACGACGAGGGTCTTCAGGCATTGGGCCGGGCTGATCTTGAGGAACGCCGTCACTTCCTCGATGGAACGCACTCCTGGCGTGGCAACCCGCGCCAGCGGCTGCCCGCCGGGGGGCCGCGAAACGGCAGGAGCAGTAGCCGGCGCCATCTCGACGTTGGCCGCAAAGCTGTCCCCCTCGCACCAGGCAATGCGGTCTTCGCCGGACTCCGCGAGCACATGAAACTCCTGGGAACGCGAGCCGCCGATCTCGCCGCCGTGGGCGTCGACCTTCCGGAACCGCAGGCCCAGGCGGGTGAAAACCCGGGCATAGGCTTCCGCCATGGCGTCGTAGGTGGTTTCGAGAGACGCCTGGTCCAGGTGGAATGAGTAAGCGTCCTTCATGACGAACTCCCGTGCGCGCATCACGCCGAAACGCGGCCGGATCTCGTCGCGAAACTTGGTATTGATCTGGTAATAGTTGACCGGCAGCTGCCGGTAGCTGCGCAGCTCCCGCCTTGCGATCTCGGTGACAACTTCCTCGGCCGTCGGCGCGAAGCAGTAGTCCCGCTCGTGGCGGTCGCGCATGCGGAGCAGGAGGTCCCCGTAGAGGTCCCAGCGGCCCGTTTCCTGCCACAGCTCCGCCGGCTGGACCGCTGGCATAAGAATCTCCAGGGCCCCCGCCCGGTCCATTTCCTCACGCACGATGCGCTCGACCTTGCGCAGCACGCGCAGGCCGAGCGGCATCCAGGTGAAGAGGCCGGAGGAGAGGCGGCGGACCAGGCCGGCGCGAAGCATCAGCTGGTGGCTGGCGATTTCGGCATCGGCCGGAACTTCCTTCAGGGTCGTGAGCGGCAGATGGGTCAGTCGCATGACAACGAGGGTCTCTGGCGGGACGGGAAGGGGTCGCGCGGCATTCTAGCCCGCAGGGCCAGGCTTGTCCCCGCAGGCGGGTTGCTGTATCTGGCTGTCCCGCCGTGGCAATATGGCCCGCGACAGCGCGATCCGACGCTGGAGTGTGGACCACAGCTATGCCAGAGCCGGGCAACACCGGACCAGCACCCAGGCGGCGGGCGATCTACCTCCTGCCAAACCTGTTGACCACGGGTACACTGTTCGCGGGCTTCTACGGGATCGTCGCGTCCATTGACGGCAACTACCAGCCCGCCTGCATTGCTGTCTTCATCGCCGCCTTGCTCGATGGCATGGATGGGCGCCTCGCGCGTCTGACCCATACGGAATCAGAATTTGGCAAGCAGTACGACAGTCTTGCCGACATGGTGGCGTTCGGCATGGCGCCCGCCATCATCGTTTACCTCTGGGGCCTCAAGGCCCTGGCCGAGTACGGCTGGGCCTGGGGCAAGCTGGGCTGGCTCGCCGCCTTTCTCTACGCCGTTGCCGCGGCTCTCCGGCTCGCGCGCTTCAATGTAGCCTCGAAGACCAGCGATCGCCGGTTCTTCGAGGGTCTGCCGAGTCCGTCGGCCGCCGGCCTCGTGGCCAGCATGGTCTGGGTGGAGTCTGATCTGGGCTTTGGAGGTTTGCTGGCGTTGGCCGCCAGCACCGCCATCACCGTGGCTGCCGGCGTGCTGATGGTCTCCGGCTTCGCGTACTACAGCTTCAAGGAGTTGGGGCCCCGCGGCCGGATTTCGTTCGCCTACGCGTTCGTCATCCCGCTGATCTTCGTCCTGATCGCGCTCGATCCGCCCAAGGTCTGCTTCGTCATTGCGGCCATCTACGCACTGTCTGGCATCGTCAACGCCGTCTGGCGCCGGCAGCGGCGCCACTCTGGCCGCACGCGCCGACTCGCCGGCGCACCGGAAAGCCCGTCCGAGAACGGGCCTGGACCCCGGATCGGTCCCTAGCCATGTCTGCGCCGGTATCAGGGCTCTCCAGTCGGCAGCTCGCGGCACTGGACGCAATGGATATCACCGTGTGGACCGGTCGCGCGGAGCACGCGGGCGCCGCCGTACCGGCCGTGGCCGCGTCACCGGACTGGAACGTACTGGAACAGGAGGCGCTCGGCTGCACGAAGTGTGCGTTGCACGCGACGCGCACGCGGGTCGTGTTCGGCGTGGGCGACCGGCGCGCCGCCTGGATGGTGATCGGCGAAGCACCCGGCGCGGATGAGGACCGGCAGGGGGAGCCGTTCGTGGGGCGCGCCGGGCAGTTGCTGAACGAGATGCTGCGCGCCGCCGGGGTCCGGCGCGAGCAGGTCTACATCGCCAACATCCTGAAGTGCCGGCCTCCCGAAAACCGGGATCCAAAACCAGAAGAATCAGCTAGTTGTGATGGATACCTCCAGCGCCAGATTGCTCTGGTGCAACCCGGCCTGCTGCTGGCGGTGGGCCGGATTGCGGCCCAGAACCTGCTTCGCGTCGACACGCCCATCGGCCAGTTGCGTGGCCAGGTCCATCGCTATGGGCCCACCGGCATTCCGCTGGTGGTGACCTACCATCCCGCCTATCTCCTCCGCAGTCCCGGGCAGAAGCGCAAATCGTGGGAGGACCTCTGTCTCGCACGAACCACGGTGCCGCCACTTCGCGCGCCCGCTCCCAGCGGACCAGCCGTCGCGCCAGCCACTGCCGCGAAAGATGAGCGCTGAACTCAAGCCGGTGACCGCCGCCATCCGCGAAATGCGGCAGACGGACGTGACCATTGCGGCCACCATCGAGCAGGGCGCCTACGAGTTTCCGTGGAGTCCGGGCATCTTCCGCGACTGCCTGCTCGCCGGTTACACCAGCCTCGTCCTCGAGTACGCCGGCAAGGTGATCGGCTACGGCATCATGTCGGTCGCGGCCGGAGAGGCGCACCTGCTCAACCTGGCGCTGTCCGCGTCGGCGCGCGGCATGGGACATGGCAGGCGTCTGCTTCATCACCTGATGGAACTCGCTCGTCAGGCTGGGGCCGAGGGCATGTACCTGGAGGTGCGCCCGACGAACCTGCGGGCGCTGGCGCTTTACGAGCAGTCGGGCTTCGAGGTCCTTGGACGGCGTCGCGGCTACTACCGGGCGCGGGGCGGCACAGAGGACGCAGTGGTGCTGGTTCACCGCTTCCGTCGCCGGCGCTGACCCGGAGTGGCAGCTTCCTTCTGGCGCAACCGCCCAGTCATGGCCTGGGCACTCTACGACTGGGCGAATTCCGCGTTCGCCCTCGCGGTGCTTACAGCGTTCGTGCCCGTCATGCTCGCGGACACATGGAATGACGGCGCGCCGAGTACCGTCACCACCTTCCGCCTGGGGATCGCGAACGGCCTGGCGAGCCTGGTCGTCGTCCTCATCGCACCGCTCCTGGGCGCGATGACCGACCAGGCGCGGCGCCGCAAGCCCTGGCTGGCGCTCTTCACCATTCTCGGTGTCATTGCCACCATGCTGCTTGCCACGATTGGTCAGGGCGGCTGGCTGCTGGCGTTGCTGTACTTCGTGGCTGCGTCGGTCGGCTTCTTTGCTGCCAACAGTCTCTACGACGCCATGCTGATCGATGTCGCCGAGCCGACCGAATTCGACCGGGTCTCGTCCCTGGGCTACGGCCTCGGATATCTGGGCGGTGCGCTGCTCTTTACTGCCAGCGTTGTCCTGCTCGCACGGCCAGCGGCCTTTGGCCTGGAGGGTCAGGCTGATGTCATCCAGCTGACCTTTGTCATGGTGGGCATCTGGTGGACCGTGTTCTCGCTGCCCCTGCTTTGGTGGGTGAAGGAGAAGCAGGTCGGGTTACCTCCGGCGCCGGGCGCGTTCCGGGCCGGGCTCCGGCAACTGCGCGAAACCCTTCGGACACTGAAGACAGAGCCTAATCTGCTCTGGTTCCTCGGTGCCTATTGGCTGTACATCGACGGGGTGTACACCATCATCAAGATGGCCGTGGACTACGGCCTGTCCCAGGGTCTTTCAGCCACGGATGTCACCGGCGCCATCCTGCTGACCAACTTCCTGGGCTTTCCCGCCGCGATTGCCTTCGGTGCGCTGGCAACGCGCATTGGGCCGCGGCACGCGATCTATATCGGGCTGGTCGTGTACATCGTCGCAACCGCACTCGCGGTATTCCTGACATCCGCCCTGCAGTTCTACGGGCTCGCCGCGACGATTGGACTCGTTCAGGGCGGCGTGCAGTCGCTCAGCCGCTCGCTCTACGCGCGCTTGATACCGCCGGCGAAGAGCGGCGAGTACTTTGGCTTCTTCAACATGCTGGGAAAGTTCTCCTCGATACTCGGACCCGTGCTGGCAGGCACCGCCGCCCTTGTGTCCGGGAGCCAACGGGTCGGCATTCTGTCGATTGTCATCCTGTTCGGCTCCGGTCTCTGGCTGCTCACCCGCGTTCGGGTGCCGGAGGCAGGCGGAGCGTCCTGACCTGACGGGCGAACCGCTCGACGTCCGCTGCCCCGGGAACGCCGTCATAGCGCAGACGCAGGTAGTGACCCGCGAGTGCCCGAACAGTAGCGCCGACATCGGGCCGGAGCGCCGCCACCGCAGCTGCATACTCGGCCGGGCCCTCGTGGGGCGCCCGTGGCCGCACCTGTTTCCCGAGCACACGGCACAGCCGTTGCCAGGACCGTTCCACCGGGTCCGGCATGGCAGTACCGGAGCGCAGGCCGAACAGTGTGAACAGCAGCAGCACGCCGCTGACCGTGACGGCACACACCAGGGCAATGTCGCGAAGCGATGGTGACCGGATGCCAAGGCCCTCCAGCAGGGCGGACTGCTGGTCCGGTCCGAAGGCGAGTACCCACCGGTCCCAGGTGGCGTTGATGGCATCCCAGCTGAGCGCCATGCGCGCAAACCATTGGCCGCCGCCAAGAAGCGGGAGCGAGTCGTCCGTCAGTCCGGGCAGGGCGGCATCAAGTCCGCTCTCGATTCGCTCCGGTGCTACGGCGGCCGTGGGGTCGTAGCGCACCCACCGCCCGTCCAGCCAGACTTCCGTCCAGGCGTGCGCATCCGACTGCCGGACGATCCAGTAGTCGGCCACCGGGTTGCGCTCGCCGCCCTGGTAGCCGGCCACGACCCGGGCGGGCAGACCCGCTGCGCGGGCCAGCGTGGCGAACGCAGACGCATAGTGCTCGCAGAAACCCGCGCGGGTTCTAAAGAGGAATTCGTCCACCGGCTGTTCGCCCAGCGCCGGAGGTTGCAGGGTGTAGAAGAATTGCTGCTCGCGGAACATCTGCAGTATCCGCCGCAGGTAGTCCTGGTCCGAGGTTGCTGCCCGGCGGAGTTCGCGGCCCAGGGCCACGGCGCGCGGGTTAGTCCCGGACGCCAGATCCACGTTCACCCGCTGCGGCGGCCGGGCGTCACGGAAGTTGCCGGTTGCCACGGAGCGACCGTTCCAGGCCATGCGGCGATCCAGGGGCCGCTTGTTGAGGAGTTCGAGCGTCGCCGCGATCCGGCTGTCGGGCGCGTCCCAGCTGAGCGGCGTCTCGAGCGGGAGAAGCCAGCGCTGCTGATTGGGTTCCAGCGTGATCTCGTAACTGAAGACGCGCTGCCCGTTGCCGGCCGGCGGTGCGTAGTCAGCGGGGGGGGGCAGTCGCTCCCGCACGGAGTCGGGCTGGGTCCGCCACCGGCGGCCGTCGAACCGCTCGAGCACTGGTCCCCGCCAGTACATCTCGGCGGGCAGGGGTGTTGGTCCCGTGAAGCGGACGCGGAATGCCACCTCGTCCGACCGGGCCAACGAGGTGATATCGCCTGGGCTCATCTGGTCCGACAGGCCCGTCCGGCCGCCACCCCCGGACGATGGCAGTGCCCAGAACGGTCCCGGCAGTCGCGGGAAGAGCAGGAACAGTGCCAGGGCGAGCGGCAATGCCTGCATGAACAGGCGTCCCGTCGTCCGCATGGCCTGGGCGGGTGACAGCAGCCAGTCGCGGCGGGCACTTTGCGCGAGCGCTAGCGTCCCCGTGACGACGCCGGCGGCGAGGTAGGGGACCGACGCCACGGACTGTTCGCGCAGGAAGCTCGCAAAGAGCACGAACCAGGCGATGAGTATCACGATGCTCCGGTCCCGCGTGGAGTGAGTCTCGAGGAGCTTCAGGGCCAGCATCAGGATCAGCAGCGCCGACCCGGCGTCCAGTCCGGAGATGCGCCGGTAGGTGTAGACGACGGCGAACGAGCCCGTCAGGGTCAGGGCCGCGCGGAGCAGCCTGCCCGGCAACTGCCACCCCCAGCGTTCGGCCCCAAGGCGCCACACCACTGAACCACACAGGCCCGCGACAACCCACCCCTGGACGGCACCGACGTGCGGCGCGACCGCCACGCCGATCAGCAGCGTCAGCCAGGCAAGCTGGCCGAGCGCCGCCGGGCTGCGGCCCCCGGTGCGGGTACCTGCGCCTGGCGCCGCCCAGTCGTGGGTTGATTCGCGCGCGGCGGAAGGTGCCACGACCGGTGCTTCAGCGCGCAAGGGACGGATCCGCCGCGACAGGTGCCAGGGGCTCGAACGTGGCAAGAAGGGCCAGGCAACGGTGGAAGTGGCTTCGGCCAACCTGTGGTGAAATCTCGATTCCGGGCAGCCGCAGTCCGAAGCACTGGCCGGCGGCGTCCGCGTCGACAACCAGTCGGGTCAGTAGCGACAGTCGTGCTTCGGGATCTGCGCCCGGGATGTCGTTCCAGTCCAGCCACGCGGAGCCCGCGCCACTCCGGTAATCCTTCGCCAGCAATTCGCCCGTGCGCGCCCACGCCTTCCAGGCGATGCGCGACAGCGACTCGCCCGCGACCGGCGGCCGGAGGCCGACGAAGTCGTCGCTGCCTCGCACGGCTCCGCCCTCGTTTTCAAAATCGGAGCCAGTGGGGGGCAGGCGGAGGCTGCCGCTGTCGGCAGGCCGCGGATACACCAGCAGCTCGCGCTCGGGATAGACGAGTGCCCAGCACTCGAACAGGCCCAGTGGGTGGCGAGTGCTCAGACGGATGACGGGGCAGTTGAGGCGGCCACGCAGGTCCGTCGACAGCCGCAATG
>JBDSWH010000276.1:0-4647 GCA_039926785.1 Gammaproteobacteria bacterium | reverse complement strand
TGCTGGCGCGTCGCCCAGAACGGCGCATCCAGGCCGTAGGTCTCGACGTACTGGCGCTTGGCCTCGAGCACGAGGCTCGGGAATTTGCCCTTGGTGTAGGCCTCGATCGCGGCCTGCTGCAGCCGGGGTGCCTCGTCGTTCACCGGGTCGTGGGCGACGAAGGCCTCGTAGGTCCCGGCAGCGTCACGGAACCGCTCCTTGTCCAGATAGAGGTCACCCAGCCCGCTGTACAGCAGGTAGGTCCAGGCCGGTTCGGCCGGCCGCGACGCGATCGATGCCGGGATCGACGCCGCACCGTCCAGGTAGGAATAGGCGATGCTGGTGACTCGTAGCGTGTCATCCAGCAATTCCCGCTCCGGCCGGCTCATGCTCTCCACCAGGCTGGCGGGCCTGGCGCCGCCGGCACCGAGTCGCCGGTCCAGCAACTCCAGGAACGACTTCAGCCCGTCCTCGTTCCGGCCCTGCTTGAACAGCGCCCAGCCGTGCTTGTACAGCGCCTGCTCGTAGAAAGGCGACGACTCGCCCTTTGCCAGCACGGCCGCATAGGCCTGCTCCGCGGCCGGGTAGTTTTGCCGCACGAAGTAAGTCTCACCCCGCCGGAACTCCGCTTCGTCCTGGTGTTCTGCCGACGGGTGGCTCGTTACGAGGGTATCGAGCGTGCGGAGTGCGTCATCCCCTTTGCCGGCGCCCTCCATGGCGCGGGACAGCTGGTACAGCACTTCGGCGTCGTCCTGCGCACGGGCCACGTTGGAATTCCGGCGCAGCTCAAGGAGCTCCGTATACAGGCGGATGGCGTCGGCGAAATACAGCGCGCCGGCACCCGCCACGTCACCATCGCTTTCGGCCTGCACGCCCGCGTCCAGATTCAGGTCGGCAAGCCGCCGCAGCGCCTCGGACCGCATATCGGGCGAACCGGTGCCGAGGGCCAGAAAGCGGCGGTACTGGTCCATTGCCTGGGCAGCACTGTCGATCGCAGGCTCCTCCGCATTCACCGGCACATCCCGTGACTTCAGCGTGCGGATGGTGGCGCGCGACGCGTCCCGGTCCCCCGCCGCCCCATCCTTGCCGGCAAAGGGCCACAGTCCGCCCGCAAGGGCGATCCCAACGCAGAACGCCGCTGCGGCCATCATTGGTCCGGTCCCAGCCGCGGGAGCGGTTCGGGGCTCACACGGGCGGCCGTCGCCGCCCGGTCGTAGATCGTGGCCAGTGCGAACTGCGCCTGCACGCGGTACGCAGTGAGACGGTCCCGCTGGTCCCTGAGTGTGTCGACGGCGAGCGCCTGGAGGCGTTGTTCCTGCTGGCCCTGTTCGCGAGCGATCAGGTTCTGCAGCCGCTCGATGCGCGGTTCCACCGCCGAAATGCGCGCCGAGAAACCGTCAAGATCCGTCGGCGTGTCACGGCGGGCCAGTGTTGCTTCCGCCTGCGCACGGACAGCCTGGGCAAGCAGCGTGTCCAGCTCGTGGAGATTGCGGCGCTGCTGCCAGAGCCGGTACTTGTAGTCGCGGTCCAGATCCCAGGTCATCACGCCGTTCAGCAGGCGATGCCGGTTGCGGAGCTCGGCGGCATCGGCCGCTTCCAGCCCCGGATCGGCGGCGACCGCGGCGAGGCGCTGCCAGCGGTCCAGTTCCTCGTTGGTGGCGAGGCCAGCGATGTCCCGTTCCTTCTCGATGGCATCGAGCCGGTTGGCCACGGCGTCGCGCCGGGCCTCCATCGCCGGCAGGTCCATCTGGTCCAGCCCGGCCGTGAGCCGCGGTTCGCGCTGCGCGTACGACTGCCGCCGGGTGTCCACCATGTCTTCAAAGGCAGCAAGTTTGTCCCGCCACTCCTGCAGGTGTACCGACAGGGCGGCCAGGTCGCGCACGTTGCGCAGCCCTTCCTGGAAGCGGTGATCGGCGATCAGGTGATACAGGTAGCGGCCCTCATTGGAATCCGGAAGTTGCTTGAGCTCCCAGTACCACCGGCCGACACCCGGGTCGTCGGCCTTGAGCAATGCCTTGACCAGTGCGCCGTCGCTACTCTCGGCGCGACTGATAGCGCTATCCAGATGGCCGATTTCGGCGTCGAAGGACGCGAGCGCCGACTGGTAGCCCTCGGCCGCCGAGCCGTGCGCGTCGAGTTGCGCGTAGGCGTAGGGAATCGCGAGGAGTGATTCCTGTACGGCGCTGTCCAGGAGATCCCGGTCCTTCAGTTCGAGCCAGGGCGTCAGGGCGCCCCGGAAGTCGTGCGTGGCGGCGTCCGCCCAGCCCACGCCGAGCAGTGCCTTGCTGGCAAACGGACTCTCGAGACGGACCCGCTCCAGCACCGGACGCGCCTGGCCATCCAGTGACTGCTGGAGGTAGGCATAACCCAGCGCCAGGTTGGCCTTGTCGCGCAGATCGAGGAGCTCGGGCGACGACGGAGAACTCTGGCCCACCCGGTCCAGCTGACGGGCGCCGTCGGCGAGCCGGTTCAGGCGGACGAACGACACTCCGAGGTTGTAACGGGCGTAGGGCGCCCAGCCCTCCGGACCCTTCCAGCCATCCAGCAGCTCCGCGGCCGCGTCGAAGCGCCCGAGCGCCATCAGCGACTGACCCTTGAGCATCGGTAGTTCCGCCGCCAGGCCCTCCGGCAGGGCGCCAGAAATGCGGGCGAAGGCCGCCAGCGCCTCCTCGTGCAGGCCCCGCTGGTAGCGCACCTTGCCCAGGTAGAACCACGCCCGGTCCCGGACGGACGGCGCAACGTCCGTGGTGAGCAGCCGGTTGAAAATCTCCTCCGCGCGCACGTGCTGGCCGTAGTGCAGATAGAGACCGCCGAGCAGCAGTTCGCTTTCGGCTTCATGATTGCTGACGCGACCCGAGGCCCGGGCCGCAAGCAGGTGCGTGAGCGCGTCGAAGTGCTGGTCCTGGTAGAACTGGAAGAGAGTCTCTCCGTAGTACAGGTCACGGATGGCCCGAGGCTTCGCCACGTCGTCCGCCAGCCCTGACTGCGCCACGCCAGCCGCCACGAGCACCGCGGCCCCGCCGCACCGGAGAACGGCGAGGAGCGGATTGCGCCTGGGCTTGGCGGGCGATGGCGCCACGGACTACTCCCACTCCTTGACCAGGAACTCGGGCTGCTGCTTGCTCTCGCGGTCAGAAATGCGCAGCTCCACAAATTTCGCGCCGATGCCCTTCTCGACCTTCAGCGTGGCGCCGCGCCGGTAGTCACGATCGTGCGGACCCTGGCCGGTGAACACCGCGATCAATTCGTGCTCACCCGTCTTCAGGTTGCCCAGGTAGATGCGATGCACGCCACCGCGCAACAGCGCCGCCACTTCGCGATCGGTGTACAGGTAGCTGCTGACCGGCTTGTCGTCGATCCGCAGCTGGACCGAATCTAGGTCGAAGAAGTCCCCCACGTCCATGGAAACAAAGACCGCGACCTGCGTATTGGCCGGGAAGAGCAATTCCTCCTCGAGGAGGAACAACTCACGATTCAGGTCCAGGACATCGTCTTTGATGACCTGCACCTCGCTGTCCACGCTGGGACTTGCTGCCGGTGGTGCTGGCTCGACGTCCCCCGCGTGCACAGGCTGAAGGGCGACCGTACTGCCGGCGAGCAGCGCGGCAGTCAGGAGGTGGTGCTTGAACCGGTTCATTGCCATGGGTACGTTCCTTATTCCTGCAGAAGAGCGGTCAGCTCCTCGTCGTAGAGCGCGGCGTCGCCGCCGGCGTATTTCTCGTGCACGTACCGCACCGTTCCGTGAGCATCCAGCAGCACGGTCAGCGGGAGGTTTGAAAGATCGTATTGGCGGGCGACGGACTGGTCGCCGTCGTGCAACGCCACCAGGTCCGGGTGGCTGGCGGCGTCCCTGAGCGCGCCCGGGTCGCTGTCGATGTTGACGGTGACGATGCGCACGCCCCGGCCCGCGTACTGCTTCTGGAGGCGCTCCAGCTGCTGAAGCTGGTCGCTGCACCGTCCGCACCACTTTGCCCAGAACGAGAGCACCACCACCTCGCCCCGCCATTCGGAAAGACGGAGGTTGTCGCCGGCAAGGTTCTTCAGGGCAAAGTCCGGAGCCGGCTGGCCCTGGACAACGGCATTCCCGCCGGCAACCCGGGTGGGCACCAGAGCCGACAACAAAGTTGCCGTGAAGAGCATGGCCAGTGGCAGCTGCGTTCGCATCGCGATTCTTCCCGTGTTCCGCTTTTCGCGCGGACAAGGGCAACGCACTGGCTCGGGGGACGCGCGCAAGCGCGACCTTCCGGTCGCGCTACGGTTCGGCAGCTCCGCTGTCGTAAACGGCCCGCGCAAGTCGCGAATCGTCGTTAGACCGGTGGCTTTGCGTCCCCGCCTTTCAGCGGGTTTGCCTTTGTCGGCTCAGGAATGTTGACAATTTCCAGCCGCGAATCCTGCGATCTTGCTCACGTCCTTTCGTCCGTGAGTCAAATTGGCGGTCCCTTATGTCAAACCTTCAGAGGCACCGGGTTTGCATCCTTGCGCTTATCGCTGCCATGCAGTCGCCGCCACCGGTCGGCGGCCCGACTGATGCCCGACAGGTCGCGATCGAATCGGCGAGCGACGTCACTCAGGGACGCGCATCCCGCGACGGCGGCGCGCGCTGCAATCTCTCCACGCAGTAATGATGCGACATGGCCCCTGCTCCGGGCGATCAGGTCGTGCTCTGGC
>JBDSWH010000275.1:0-7411 GCA_039926785.1 Gammaproteobacteria bacterium | reverse complement strand
CCAGGGCCGAGCTGGATGAGCTTCTCGGGACCATCACGCACCGCGTCAGCCGGCACCTCGGAGGGCCCGGATGGCCTGATGATTCGCCGAGGTATGGGCCCACGCCGCCCCCTTTCACTACCGCACCGCCAACCAGCCACCGCCCTGCAAGATCGCAGGCCGGGCGATAGCTTGGGTTATAGTCGGTCCAGCCAATCGGCTACCACAACAAGAAGAACAGGCGCTCCGGGGGTATGTCCATGTGCCCTTCCGCTCGGGTTCCACTCGCGACGGCGATTCTCGTGCAGGCCCTGGCTGGCACGGCGTTCGCCGCCGACGTCGCCTTCTTCGGCCTGTCGCCTTCCCACCCGGTCGTCCTGCAGGGAGCCGTGCAGCGCCTGCAGGCGAACGGCAACTTCAGTGACAACACTAATGCCCGACTCACCAGCTCCGCGTTGGCGGCGGGGGGCAACCACAGTTGCGCGGTAATCGCCAACGGCGAGGTCCGGTGCTGGGGGCGCAACGCCTCGGGTCAGCTGGGTAACGTCGCCAACACCGGCGATTCGGCCCAGCCCCTGACGGCCACCCTCTTCGGCACCGCGACCGCGGTGGCCGTCGGCGGGGAATCCAGCTGTGCGCTCCAGACCGACGGCGTCACGAAGTGCTGGGGTCGCAATGCGGAGGGCCAGCTGGGCAATGGCACAACCACGGCGTCCACCGCGCCCGTTACGGCCACCGGCGTAACCGCCACGACCCTAGCCGGCGGCTTCCACCACATGTGCGCACTGCTCGTCGGCGGCGGGGTGAGTTGCTGGGGTGCCAACAACGCCGGTCAGCTTGGCAACGGCACCACGACGGGCGCGACCACCGCCGTGAACGTAACGGGCATCAGCACCGCCGTGGCCATCGCCGCCGGCGGCAACCACAGCTGTGCTGTCCTGGCCAGCGGCGGCGTGAAGTGCTGGGGCGATGACGCTGCCGGCCAGCTGGGCAATGGCGCTGCTGGCGCGTCCACGACGCCCGTGGACGTCACCGGCATCAGCACCGCCATTGGCATCGCGACCGGCTTCGACCACAGCTGCGCCCTGCTGGCGGACGGCACCGTGCGCTGCTGGGGACGGGGCCTCGAGGGCCAGCTCGGCAATGGCAGTCAGACCAACTCCGCCACGCCGGTCAGCGCAATCGGCATGCAGCTCCCGGTAGTGGCGCTCGGCGCGGGAGCGAGCCATACCTGCGCGGTCTCCCAGAGCGGTATCGCCACCTGCTGGGGCCGGAATGCCAATGGCCAGATCGGCAATGGCCAGGTGGTCGGCAACGTGCCCCTGCCGGCCGCCGTAACGGGACTTACCGGTGCCATAGCGATCAGCGGCGGCTTCGAACACACCTGCGCGCTGCTAGTGGAGGGCGACGTGAAGTGCTGGGGCCTAAACGACGGCGGACAGCTGGGCATGGGCACCATCGGCGGCGCCGTGCAGAGATCGGGAACGCCGCTCACGGTGAACGGGCCGACGTCCGCGATCAACGCCGGTGGCAATCACACCTGCGCCACCACGCCGTCGGGCACGGTGTCGTGTTGGGGCTCCGGCTTCTACGGGCAGCTCGGCAACAATGCGACCCTGGATTCCTCATTGCCGGTGAAGGTCGTCAATACCGACCAGGCTGGTGGCGCAGCGGTCAACGTGACCAACGTCGGGCTTGGCTTCGAACACACCTGTGGCGTCTATGCCGATGGCGACGCGAAGTGCTGGGGCAGGAACAATCTCGTTCAGCTCGGTGCCAGCATCATCAGCACCGATTTGCCCCAGGCCGAGACACCCACGGACGTGTACCGGATGAGTTCGGCGATGGCCATCGCCTCCGGTTCCGCCCACAGCTGTGTCGTGCTGTTCACGGGCGAGGTGCAGTGCTGGGGCAACAACAATTTCCGCCAGACCGGCTACGACCAACCCGCGCTCCCTTCCTTTCCGGTGACCGTCCCCGGCATCACCACGGCCCTGAACGTCTCCGCGGGATTCGAGCACACGTGCGCGGTGCTGACCTCGGGCATCGTGCAGTGCTGGGGAAGGGGTGACCAGGGCCAGCTCGGCAACGGCAGCACGGCCAACTCGGCCGCGCCGGTGACCGTGACCGGCATCACGACGGCCACGGCGGTTTCGCTCGGCGATTTCCACAGCTGCGCCCGCCTCGTCGGCGGCGCCCTGCGCTGCTGGGGTCGCAACTCGGAGGGCCAGCTCGGCAACGGCACGACGACGCAGTCGTCGGTCCCGGTCGTCGTCAGCGGCATCACCACTGGCAGCGTGGTGGCGGCCGGCGGCTACCACACCTGCGCGCGTCTCTCGACCGGGGAGGGCCGGTGCTGGGGCCGGGGCGACGCCGGCCAGCTCGGTAACGGCTTCTTCGTGAACATCTCCAGCCCGGTGGTGGTGACGGGGCTCGCGGGTGCGGTGAACATGGACGCGGGGCAGTCCCACACCTGCGCGGGCCTGGTTGGCGCCCGGATCCAGTGCTGGGGCTACAACCAGTTCGGCCAGCTCGGCAGCGGCCCCGCCAGCGCCGGGGTGAACAGCGCCACCCCGGTCAACGTGAACGGCATCAACATTGACGCCGCCGGCCTGTCCTACTCCAGTGACGACCCGTCGGTGGCCATCGTGGACAACGCAGGGACCGTCCGGGCCGTGGGCCTGGGTGACACGCTCATCAGGGCCCGGTACGACAGCAAGCAGACCGCCACCACCTTCACCGTGGCCATGGACACGGACGGGGACACCGTGCCGGACCCGATCGACAACTGCCCCCTGGTGCCGAACCCGACCCAGTGTGACAGTGATAACGATGGCTTCGGCAACCACTGCGACGGCGACCTGAACAACAATGGCTTCACGAACGCCCAGGACACGACGTTGTTCCGCGCCCAGCTGGGCCTGCCCAGCAACCCGCCGCTCTACAACCAGGCTGACCTGAACTGCAACGGCTTCGTGAATAGCCAGGACACTACTCTGTTCCGCCAGAGGCTCGGCAAGCCGTCCGGTTAAGCGCATTGACGTTTAGGACTATTGGCGACTAACTGCCTGAATCGGCACAAGGACACGATAACCGGCAAAATCACGGCACCGGATGCCCTAACCGCCTTGCTCGGCATCGTCTACCGCGCCACCAGCACGCACCTAATCCGGAAGGTCAGGACTGAAACAGTCCACCGCGCAAGCCGGGCCCGTGACTCTGATCCAGCGCTTCAGAGGTCCTTTGGCGACAGGGTTACAGGTAGGTTATGTTCACCCGGATTCCCGCCCGAAGCCACCCTCGCTTGACACTGAGTTCGGGGCGGCGCAACCATCACAATTAATAAGTTGAGGTAAAGACCATGACGCTCAATTGCCGCGGCACGTTCACCGCACTCTTAATTGTCGCCTCTGGCGTTTCACCATTGGCCAACGCCGTACCCGTGAGCGGCCAGGGCACGTGGGAGACGACACTGCAGAGCCGTGACCTCGACGGAAATTCCGCCACAGTCGAGGCTTACTACGACACGGTTCTGAACATCACGTGGCTCGCGAATGCTAATTTTGCGCAGACCAGTGGTTTCGATGCGGACGGACTGATGGTCTGGGCCACGGCCAACTCCTGGGCAACCGGCCTCAATATCAACGGTATCACTGGCTGGCGGCTGCCGACGGTCAGCCCTGTCGATGGCACCACAGCGGACGACGCTACGTTTTCCAATATCGGCACCGAAGACGAGGGCCATAACATCAGCGCGCCTGGCACGCTGTTCGCCGGCAGCACGGCGAGCGAATTGGCGCATCTGTTCTACAACACGCTTGGCGACAAGAGCGTCTGCAATCCGGCCACCTCCACCACGAGCCAGTGCATCAGCCAGCCGGGCTCTGGCCTGACCAACACCGCGCTGTTTGCCAACCTCGTGGCGGGCCGCTATTGGTCGTCCACGACGTACTCGCTGAGCACCGGGAACGCGTGGAGCTTCTCTACAACAGTCTCCAGCAGCGGCCTCCAGGGCAACACGGACAAGACCAGCGGCCTCTATGCCTGGGCCGTGCATCCGGGCGATGTCGCCGTAGTACCCGCACCCAGCGCGGTGTGGCTCCTCGGCACCGGGCTGGTCGGGTTCATCGGTGTCGCCCGCAGGCGCTTACGCTAAGCACTGCTACCGTCGGGAGTCCAGGGTCCTCTGCTGCCCGGAATCCGCGCATGACCATGCGCCTCTTCGATTTCAACCGGGCACCGAATGGCGGGCGGGTACGCATTGTGCTGGCCGAGTCGCAGCTATACATACCGTGGGTGAATATGGACCTGTTCCGCCCGGAAGCCGCTGTCGTCTGAGTTTCTGGCGATCAATCCCGGCGACGCGTACCGGGGATTGTTGGCTGCGGCGATGGGCCGGCGGCGTTCAATGGCCACGCCACCCAGCGGGGTTGCGGCGTGTCCGCCGCGCTGCGTACGGCTGCCACACTCAGGCGCGCGCATTGCCCCTGGCCTGCGAAACATACAGCCCAAGGTAGAGGGTGCCGCGCCCGATACCGCGGTTGCCTATCCCGTCAATCCTCAATAAGGGACAGCCACATGGCCGCTGCCGAGTTTGGCATCCCCATTCCCCAGGTCTTTATGCAGGGTTCTGTTGATATGGACCTGATCAGGCAGAGCCTGCAACAGGCGGAGTCGATGGGGTTTCACAGTGCCTGGGCCCAGGACCAGGTTATTGGCGACGTGCCACTGCTTGAGTCGGTAACTCTGCTGTCATACGCGGCGGCCTGCACCACGCGCCTCAAGCTCGGCGTGTCGGTCATCGTTTTTCCGATACGCAATCCGGTACAACTGGCCAAGAGCGTCAGCAGTCTCGACCACATGAGTGGTGGCCGGATCATCCTCGGCATCGGGCTTGGACCGCCCGCCAATGCGCGGAACTTCTACCGCAGCTTTGGTGTGGAGTATTCCGAAAGGGTGCGGCGCTTCAACGAGGGTGTAGCCGTGATGAAGTCGTTGTGGACCCGCCCAGTCACCCGCCATGACGGCGAATTCTGGCACCTCGACGGCACGGCCATGGAGCCCAAGCCCCTGCAGAAGCCCCATCCACCCCTGTGGTTCGGAGGCCAGCATCCTGATGCGCTGAGAAGGGCGGTAAGGCTCGCGGACGGCTACATGGGTGCGGGCCCCACCACCACCCGGGAGTTCGAGGTGCACGTGCAGGTTATTCGCGATGCCCTGAGCGAGAGTGGCCGGGATCCGGCGAGCTTCCCCCTGTCAAAGCGGGTCTACCTGGCCGTGGATGACGATGCAAACCGGGCCAAGCGGCGGCTCGATGAGTTCTTCGCGGCGCGATATCCGTGGATGATCAGGGCCAACCCGAATTTTGTTGCCGATATCTGCGTCTGGGGTTCGCCGCGTCAGTGTGCCGACGGTCTGCGCACAGTCCTCGACGCGGGTGCCGGTATGATCGTCCTCAATCCGCTCTGGGAGTTCGTGGGGCAGATGAGGCGCCTTGCGGACGAAGTGCTGCCCCAACTTCAGTGAGCAAGCCGATCGCCGCCACCGCGGAACGTAAGCTGGGGTCCTTCTTCCTGATGCCTGACATCAGCCGGGTCAACGGGGCGAGTTACTTCCTGTCCGTAATGATCGCGGTGCCGATTTTGGCGGCGCTGAGCTTCCCGCAGCCGTTCATGGTGCGGATCATTGGCGTGGAGCTGCTTGAATCAGTGGCAAGCCACGAAAACCGGCGAAAGCCAGTTCGTAATGCGGGGCTCGGGCGTTCGACTCCTCTCCCCGGCACCACCAGATCGAGCACTTACCCACCGCACACCTTTTGACCTCCCCTGCGGCCGCTTTCCGCATTGCGGAATCCGGCTCGTCCACGATGAGAAGCAGTCGACGTGTGTCGGATGATATAGGCCTGCTCCGACAGGCGGGGGCGGCTGGACCTGACAGAATACGGCCACCGTTCGCTGCAAATTGCGCCTGTCCCGCAGCGTCCCGAGGGACCGGTCAAGGATGATTGGTATGGGAAGTTATTCTCGCAGCGTAGCCGCTGGATCGGCCGTGCCGGCCTCTCGCCTTGGCAGCGCAGTGGACCGGCAGCCAGCCGACGAAAGCCGGGAGCTCCTGCAGCGCTCAGTGCAGGACATCGGGGATCTGCAGGCGTCGTTGGTGGACGGATTCCGGGATGGCGCCGTTTCCACCGAAACGGCCCGGGTCCTGACCGCGAAGACCGCGCGTCTGCGCAAGCGCCTGGTCCGCCTCGCCACCATGGTCGAGGATATTTCCCATTTTGCATACCACGACCCTCTGACCGGTCTGCCGAATCGGGCTCTGATGCTCGATCGCCTGCAGCAGGCGATCGCCCATGCAGACCGGCACAACGTCCAGGTTGCTGTGCTGGTCATCGACCTGAACGACTTCAAGTCCATCAACGATCGCCATGGGCATGCTGCTGGCGACCACCTCCTGCGCCACGTCGCCACCATGCTCCAGAGCTGTGTGCGCGCCAGTGACACGGCGTGCCGGTTTGGAGGGGACGAGTTCGTGGTTGTGTTGCCTGACATCACTGCGCCGGCGCGGGTGCAGGCCCGGGCGGAGAAAATCCAGGTGAGCATCGCGACGCCGTGCCCGTGGGAGGGTCGCGTGTTGCGCAGCGCCGCCAGCCTTGGGGTTGCCTTGTACCCCGGCGATGCCCGGACGCCCGAACAGCTGCTCCAGCTGGCGGATGCTGCGATGTTCCGATCCAAAGGTCGCGCCGGCGCGCGGCGTTCCGGCTTCGTCACGACCGTGGCACCAACGCCCCTGGCAACGTCCCGTGAGTCGGCATTGCGAGCGAACCAGTGACCGCAGGCCCTGAGCCGAGCGAATACTCATGGCCAAGGCATGCGGCCCGAAAGCGGAAGAAAAGCCCAGTACAGCGCGCCCGGCCGGCCGGTGTACACTCATCACCGCGGCCCCATCGGCCGCAGCAACACAACAGGGGCAGACATGAACTACTCAATTCCATTGGCCTTGCTCGCGCTGACGCTCGGCGTGAGCGCCTGCGACCGTCCTGCCGAGACGACGGTGGTGGTGCCGGCGGCCGTTCCCGGCCCGCCCGGCCCAACCGGTGCGACCGGTGCTCCGGGCGAGCAGGGCAGGACGGGATCGACGGGTTACACCGGAGCCCAGGGCGAGCCAGGCTATACGGGAGCGCAGGGCGACCCGGGCTATACCGGCGCGCCGGGTGAAGCCGGAGCGACGGGCGCCACCGGACGCACCGGCGCGCAGGGCGCGACCGGCGACGGCACGACGGTCGTGGTGGTTCCGCCCAACCAGTAGGCCACGGTCAACCGGTTAACCGGCCCGCGTCAGAGGCTGGCCGTCGTCGTACAGGAGTTCGCTCTCCCGCCAGCGCACTGCCGCGAGGCGCCCCAGTAGGGCTTGCCGCGCCGGAGCCGCCGGT
>JBDSWH010000274.1:0-3157 GCA_039926785.1 Gammaproteobacteria bacterium | reverse complement strand
GGGTACGGCCGCTATCCGTGCGGTCATGCCCGCGGCCGAGATCCTGGCCGGCGGCCCGCCGGCCACGGTGCCGGCCGGCGTCGATCGCATCGTGGTCTCGCCCGGCGTCGATCTCCGCCTGCCAGTGTTTGCAGACGCCCGGCGGCGCGGCATCCCGGTGCTTGGCGATATCGATCTCTTCGTGGCGGAAGCGCGCGCCCCAATTACGGCGATCACCGGCTCTAACGGCAAAAGCACTGTTACGTCGATGCTCGGTGCGATGCTCGCCGGTGCCGGCGTGCGGGCAGCGGTCGGCGGCAATCTCGGGACGCCCGCGCTGGAGTTGCTGGCGCCCGATGTGGAGCACTACGTGCTGGAACTTTCCAGCTTCCAGCTCGAGCGCAGTGCGCCGGTGCCGGTGGCCTCTGCAGTCGTGCTGAACATCACGCCCGACCATCTGGACATGCATGGCGACATGGCGGCGTACACGGCTGCCAAGGCGCGCGTCTACGCGCGCTGCAGCCTCGCGGTCGTGAACCGGGACTTGCCGGAGCTTGAGGCGCTGGTCCCTGCGGGAACGTCAACGCTCGGTTTTGGCCTCGGTGCGCCGGTGGGCGACGACTTCGGCCTGCTCGATCAGCGCGATGGCCCCTGGCTGGCCCGCGGCGCCGAGCCCCTGCTGCCTGTCTCGGAACTGCCGGTGACGGGCCGGCACAACGTCGCCAACGCCCTGGCGGCTCTGGCGCTCGCCTCCGTCGCCCGCTCTGCCATGCACGACCTGCTGCCGGGCTTGCGCGCTTATCGGCCACTGCCGCACCGGATGGCCCTCGTGGCCCGACGGAACGGAGTCACCTGGATTGACGACTCAAAGGCCACGAATGTGGGTGCTGCCGTGACCAGCATCGGCGGCGTCGCGGGTCCGGTCGTGCTGATCGCCGGTGGCGACGGCAAGGGCGCCAGCTTCGAGGCCGTGGCCACGGCGCTCGCCGGGCGGGAATGCGCGGCCGTACTGCTGGGCCGGGACCGGGAGTTGCTCGCCGCTCAGCTGGCCAGCGTGTGCCCGGTGCACCGGGTTGCAGACATGCGATTGGCTGTGGAGGCGGCGGCGGCGCTGGCTCGTCCGGGCTGGACGGTGCTGCTCGCGCCCGCCTGCAGCAGCCTCGACATGTTCCGCGACTATGCCGCGCGGGGCACCGCGTTTGCGGATGCCGTCCTGTCGCTGGACGCCGTTCCCCGCGACGAGCAGGGGACAGAAGCATGAGCACCCGGCAGATCACGGTCCCTGGACCCGGTCAGGACCGACCGGACCCACTTCTGATCGGCATCACGGCGACGCTCCTCGCCGTTGGCCTGCTGATGGTGGCGTCCGCTTCCATCGCCCTGGGCGACCGCCAGCACGGGGACGCGTTCTACTTCTTCGAGCGGCAGCTCTTTGCCGCGACCCTGGGCCTTGGCGCGGGGTGGATCATGGTGAAGATCCCGACCCGCCTCTGGCAGAACCTCGGCTCCTGGCTCGCGGGCCTGGCCCTCGCGATGCTCGTGCTGGTCCTTATCCCCGGACTTGGCCACACGGCGAATGGCAGCACCCGCTGGCTCAGCATCGCGGGCCTCAATATCGTCCAGGTCAGCGAGCCGGCACGCCTGATGCTGCTCATGTACGTGGCCGACTACTCCGTGCGCCGGAATGCGGAGCTGCGCAGGGGGATGGGCGGCATGCTGAAGCCGCTGTGCGTTGTCGGGACCGCCGCCGGGTTGCTGCTGCTGCAACCGGACTTCGGCTCCGCCGTCCTGCTGCTGGGGATGTCCTTCGCGGTCCTGTTTATCGCCGGCGCGCGGGTCCGCGACGTACTGGCCGTCGTGGTCCCGGTGGTCCTGGCCTTCGCGGCCCTTGCCAAGTTCTCCCCCTACCGGATGCGCCGGATCATGGGCTTCTGGAATCCCTGGGCCGATCCGTACGGCGACGGGTTCCAGCTGACGCAGTCCCTGATCGCCATTGGCACCGGCGAATGGACCGGCCTTGGCCTCGGTGGCAGCGTGCAGAAACTGTTCTACCTGCCCGAGGCGCACACGGATTTCATCTTCGCGGTGATCGCCGAGGAATTCGGGCTGGCAGGCAGCCTGGTGATGATTACGCTCTACGGTGTCCTTATCTGGCGGGCCTTTGCCATCGCCCGCATGAGTGCGGCGCGGCACGCCACCTTCCAGGCCTACGTAGCCTTCGGGCTTGGGATCTGGCTCGCCATCCAGGCCGTGATCAACCTGGGTGTGAACATGGGCGTGCTGCCTACCAAGGGACTCACCCTGCCACTGGTCAGCTACGGACGCAGCTCACTGATCGTCACGCTGGCAGCCCTTGGCGTACTCCTGCGCGTCGACCTCGAGAACCGCGGTCTCGCCGGCACCAGCCGGCGACGGGTCAACGGGCGGGTGCCGCGATGAGCGACGCCCCCGTGCTCATCATGGCCGGCGGAACGGGTGGCCACGTGTTCCCGGCGCTGGCCGTTGCGCGAGCGCTGCGCCTCAGGGACGAACAGGTCGTATGGCTTGGGACTGACCGCGGCCTCGAGTCCCGCGTCGTCCCGGCCGAGGGCATCCCGCTGGAGAAGGTTCGCGTCCAGGGGCTCCGGGGCAAGGGCGTCCTCTCCTGGTTGCTGGCGCCGCTGCGGGTGCTGGTCGCGGTCGCTGACGCGGTGCGCGTGGTGCACCGTTGCCGACCGAAGGTCGTGCTTGGCATGGGCGGTTACACCGCGGGCCCGGGCGGTCTCGCTGCCTGGCTGCTCCGCCGGCCGCTCGTGATACACGAGCAGAACGCCGTCGCCGGACTTACCAATCGTCTTCTGGCTGGCTTTGCCCGGGAGGTGCTTGAAGCCTTCCCGGGCGCCTTTTCTGCCAGCGCGAAGACCCGCGTCACGGGCAATCCCGTTCGTGCCGACATTGCGGCCCTGCCGCCGCCTGCCGTCCGCTTCGCCGGCCGGAGCGGGCCACTCAGGCTGCTGGTCCTCGGCGGCAGCCAGGGTGCGCGGGCGCTGAACGAATCGGTGGCCGGAGCTATCGCACTGCTCCCGCCGGGCCAGCGGCCCGAGATCCGTCACCAGGCCGGGGAGGCCACCCGCGCAGTCGCCGAAGACGCGTACCGGGCGGCTGGCATTGAGGCCCGGGTGCTGCCGTTTATAAGTGA
>JBDSWH010000273.1:0-5268 GCA_039926785.1 Gammaproteobacteria bacterium | reverse complement strand
ACGCGATCGACGCGACGGACACCGGCCGCGGATTCCGCTACATTAATCATTCCTGCGCGCCCAACACGTTTACCCGGCTCACCCGCCACAGGGCCGAGTTCTATGCCCTGCGGCGGATCCGGGCAGGGGAAGAACTTACGGTGGACTATGGTCGCAGCCACCACGACGGCAGGCGGCGCTGTCAGTGCGGCGCAGCGGATTGCCGGGGGTGGATTTGACAGTACCGGCCGCCGGGACCCGCCGGCGGGTTCGGTCCACTACACTGCGCGCCATGCTCCGGTTCCCCATCCTCACAGCCAGTCTCGCTGTGCTTCTCGGCGGCTGCGGTGGCGGTGGCGGCGGCGCGGATGCCGATCCGGCCGCACCGACCGTTGTCCTCGATGTCGCACCAGCCTCCGTCGTTTCCGGCAGCTCGGCGCTGCTCACCTGGAACGCGACGGACGCCACCGATTGCGCCGCGTCGGCGGGCTGGGCTGGCGTCCGCCTGGCAAGCGGTAGTGAGAGTACCGGCGCCCTCACGGTAGCCAAGAGCTACACCCTCACCTGTACCGGGCCGGGCGGCGTGGCCGCCGACACCATTATGGTCGCGGTAACGGCGCTACCGGTCCCCACCGTGTCACTCACCGTCACCCCGCAGACGATCGCCAGCGGTGGGACGGCGACACTCAACTGGTCGTCCACGGATACCACTGCCTGCACGGCGTCCGGTTCATGGAGTGGCAGCAAGTCGATCGCCGGTTCCCAGGGCACCGGTGTCCTGGGCGGCAATGCCAGCTACACGCTGACCTGCACGGGGGCTGGCGGTTCCGCCACCAAGACGGCGTCCGTGACGGTCACTCCCGTGGTGGGTGCGCCCACGATCAACCTCGCGGCGAACCCGTCCAATGTCCTGTCGGGATCTGCAGCTAACCTCAGCTGGACTACCGCCAATGCCGCCAGCTGTACCGCATCCGGCGGCTGGACCGGAAATCGGGCGACAAGCGGTGCCACGGGAACGGGCAACCTGTCATCCACGACCGGCTTTACCCTGGCCTGCACCGGGCCGGGAGGTTCGTCGAGCCAGACTGTCACCGTGACGGTCACGCCGCCAGCCCCTACCGTGACGCTGTCCGCGAATCCGACCAGCGTGGCCAGCGGTACCTCGTCGACGCTCACGTGGAGCACGACCAATGCGACGGCCTGCACCGCGTCTGGCGGCTGGTCTGGGAGCAAGGCGACGTCGGGTACGGCGAGCACGGGCGCCGTGGCCAGCACCAGGACCTTCAGCCTGACGTGCACAGGTGCTGGCGGGACGGGTGGCCAGTCAACGTCCGTGACCGTCGTGCCGACGCCGATCGTGACGCTGTCGGCGAATCCCACCAGCGTCGCCAGTGGCGGATCGTCCACTCTCACCTGGAGTACCAGCAATGCCACAGCGTGCACGGCGTCTGGCGGCTGGAGCGGGGGGAAGGCGATGTCGGGTACTGCCAGCACCGGTGCCCTGGCCAGCACGACTACGTTCACCCTGACGTGCAGCGGCGCCGGTGGCTCCGCCAGTGACTCGGCGTCAGTGACCATCACCGGGGGTGGGTCGTCACCGTTCCCTGTGCATGTCGAGGCCGGCAAGCGCTACCTGATCACTGCCCAGGGCCAGCCGTTCCTGATGAACGGCGACACCCCCTGGTGCCTGATTACCCAGCTCACCAGGGAGGAGGCGGACCAGTATCTCGAGGACCGCCGGGTCAAGGGTTTCAACACGGTGATGATCGAACTGATCGAGAAGAAGTTTTCCACGAACCCGCCCTACAACGTCTATGGCGATGCCCCCTTCCTGACGGCCGGCGACTTCTCGACGCCCAACGAGGCCTACTTCAGCCACGCCGAATACATCATCGCGAAGGCGCGGGAGAAGGGCATGCTGGTCCTGCTGACGCCGGCGTACATGGGTTTCGGCGGCGGCCCGAATGGCTGGTACGACGAGATGGAAGCGGCGGGCACCACCGAATTGCGCAACTACGGTCGCTACCTCGCCACCCGCTTCCAGGACTACGACAACATCCTCTGGGTCCACGGCGGCGACTACAACCCAACCGAACGACTACTGTTGCGATCCATCGTCGACGGCATCCTCGACATCGACGCTACGCCGTTGCACAGCTTCCACGGTTCGCGGGGTACGGCGGCGCTGGACTGGCTGGGCGCTTCGGAAACCTGGCTGGACGTGAATGACATCTATACCGCCGTCACCATGGATAACGTCATCAGTGAGGCCCAGGGTGAATACAACCGGTCGACGATGCCGTTCTTCCTCATTGAAGGCGCCTATGAAGGTGAAGCAGCCAATGGCACCCAGACCAGGCTGCAGGCCTGGCAGACCGTGCTGTCCGGGGGTACCGGCCACCTGATGGGCCAGAAGTCTGTCTGGAAGTTCGACCCCATCTGGCCGACCCGGCTGGATACCGAGGGCGCGAGTACGCTCATCCACCTGCGCACGCTGCTGGAGAGCTACGACTGGTGGACCCTGGCACCCGACTTCGGCAACAGCTTCCTCACCAACGGCATCGGTTCCGGCGCCAGCCGGGCACCGGCTGCGATTGCCAGCAACGGCAGTTTCGCTATCATTTACGTGCCTGACCTGCGCACGATCACGGTGGACCTTGCTGACATGGCGGGGCCGCAGGTCCGGGCTCGCTGGTACGATCCGTCCAGTGGCACTTTTACGACGGTTGCGGGCTCGCCCTTTGCCACTGCCAGCAGGTCCTTCACCCAGACCGTCGACAATTCCCGGGGCAGGGAAGACTGGGTGCTGGTTCTTGATTCCGTACCCTGAGCGAGTAACCAGACATGCTGACAGACGCTGAACGGGTCAACGAAGACCTCGTCAACCGCTTTTGCGCGGACTGGGCGAAGCAGGACGCCGCGCTGCTGACCACGTACTTCGCAGAGCCCTTCGAGTACATGATGTACGAGGGCGGCCCCGTGATCACCACCAGCGAGGCGTTCATCAAGCAGCTTGATCCGTTCCTCAGGAAGCTTAAGTCAGTCGACTGGGTGGTCGTGCGCTCCCAGGTGATGGGGCCGATGGTCATCAATGAGCGCATCGATCATTTCTACGCCCACGACAGCAAGTACGACAACCACCCCCGTATCGCCGGGCTGTTTATCGTCCGGAACGGGAAAATTGCCATCTGGCGCGACTACAACATGGGTTAGGTCCGGGAAGATGATTCTGGTTACTGGAGTTACGGGTAAGACCGGCGGGGAAGTAGCCCGCCAGCTGGCGGCCGCGGGCGTGCCGTTCCGGGCATTGGTCCGCAGTCCTGACAAGGCGGACGCACTCCGCGCGCTGGGCGCCGAATTGGTCATTGGCGACGTGGCGGACGACGACCTGCTGACGCGCGCCCTCGAGGGTATTGACCGTGCCTTCCTCGTGATGCCGAATGGCGAGCAGCAGCTCACACTCGAGAACCGGTTCACCTATCGCGCCCAGCGGGCCGGCGTGATTCACCTGGTCAATCTCTCATCGCTCGAGTCCGTACCGGAATCCACCAATCCGATTACCCGGATGCACGTGGCTTCCGAGCAGTTCATCCGGGAGTCCGGCATGAGCTGGACCATGATCCGGCCAACGTTCTTCATGCAGACCTTCCTCGGCTCGGCTGCCGCCATCCGGGATCGGGGGATCATCAGCATGCCGGCTGGCCAGGGAACCATCGCCCCCACCGACCTCCGGGATGTGGCGGAAGTGATCGTCCAGGTGCTCACGCAGCCGGGTCACGAGAACCGCAGCTATGACCTGACGGGTCCGGAGTTACTCACCCTTACGGAAGTGGCCCGGACCTTTTCGCGGGTGTTGGGCCGGGAGATCAACTACGTGGACCAGCCCATGCCCGAATTCCAGGCCCGGCTCGCCAGCGTCAAGCTGGCCCCCTGGCGCATCGACGCGGTGTGCAAGGAGTTCGAGGCCATCGCCGCCGGCGCCATTGATCACACGACCGGAACGATGGCGCAACTGCTGGGCCGGCCGCCAGTCAGTCTTGAGCAGTTCATTCGGGACCATATCGCACTCTACCGATAGCGGATGCGGGCCTGTGGTGAATGCGACACGGTACTTTGCAGGGGGCCGCGGGCATCGTGTACGGTGTGCGGCGCAATGACACCCGAAGCAACGACTGACGGATCCAGGGCGAGCGGGAACCGGCGCCCCGCCGTCGGTACCTGGGTCGAGGTCCGGTCGCCGGAAGAGATCGTTGCAACCCTGGACAGTCAGGGGGACAACGCCCGCATGCCGTTCATGCCGGAGATGCTTCGCTTCGCCGGCCAACGTTTCCAGGTCTCGGCTTCCGCCCACAAGACTTGCGACACGGCCAACCGGACCGGCGGACGCCGTGTGCGTAACGCCGTCCACCTGGCCGACCTGCGCTGTGACGGCAGCGCTCACGGCGGGTGCCAGGCCGAGTGCCTGTTGTTCTGGAAGAGTGCCTGGCTGAAGCCGGTTGACGGGCCCGGGTCGGCCGCTGTCAGTCCCTCGCCCGCACTGGAACAGTTGCTGGAAGGGAATACCGGAGCGGTCCAGCCGACCGGGACCCTTCGCTATCGCTGCCAGGCGTTGCAACTGTTCGCGGCCACCGAGCCGCTGGCCTGGTGGGATATCCGCCAGTACTGGCAGGACGTGCGCAGTGGTAACGCCGGATTGTCCTACGCCTTGTCCACGTTGTTTCTGTCGTGGGTGTTCAATCTTCGCCGCCTGCCTGTGGGCTACCGCTTCAACGTCTGGGTCTACCAGCAGGTTCACCGTCTGGTGCGGGGCGTGCCGGATCCCCACCTGCACGGCACCATCCCGAAGGGCCAGCCGACACCGGACGAGCGACTCGACCTCAAAGTGGGGGAGGTCGTGGAAATCCGCAGCAAGGCCGAGATCGAGGCCACGGTGAATGGCGCGAACCGCAATCGCGGACTCAACATCGACGAAGAGATGACCATCTCCTGCGGAGAACGGTACCGGGTGTCAACCCGGGTCGACCGGATCATCAATGAGCAGACCGGCGAGATGATGGAGTTCAAGAATCCCTGCATCGTGCTCGATGGGGTCTTCTGCAAAGGGCAGTACGCCGGCATGCGCCTGATGTGCCCCCGGCGGATCACAGCGTACTGGCGGGAGATCTGGTTGAAGCGGATCGAACCGGGCGGCACCGCCGCGCGCCCCGGTCCTGGCTAGGAACCGCCATGACCAGTCGCTTGCCGTGGCGGGTTGAGAAAGCGTTGCGCCCTCTAATTCGATCTGCGAGC
>JBDSWH010000272.1:0-7881 GCA_039926785.1 Gammaproteobacteria bacterium | reverse complement strand
CAGTCGCAATCTGCAACCAGGCTTGAGCTGACTCCGGAGCCCGTCGCACAAGCTCCTGAAGTTCGGCCTCCGCGGTGGAGAACTCATGCAGTGTTTGATGCAGCTGTGCCCGCAACAGCGCCGCCGGTAGCGGTGGCGCTGCCATATCCCACCACGGTCCGAGAGCGGCTTCCGCGTAACCGAGAAGGCGGGGATCGCCACCCTGCCGGTGCAGCTTCAGGTAGGTAAGGGCCAGCGCAGCGGCGACGCTCAGGTCCTGTGGAGCCGCTGCAAGTGCGCCGCGCAAGTGCTGGGCATCGGACCATAAAGGCCCGGTCCGCGCCGGTAAATGTTCGAGCACGGTGTCATCGGCAGCAGGGATAAAGGGCGCGGCGTGAACTGCGGGAGCAGCCAGGCCAGAGGTTAGCAGTATAAAGAGAATGCCCGGGGCGATTGACCGCCCCGGGCGCCCTACTGCTGTCGAAAGCGACTCAATCGACAATGGCGTCGTACGCACCCGGGTTGTCATCGAATTCGAAGTCGACGTCATTGACTTCGCGTGGCTCCGACGATTCATCTTCGCTGAGGGTGGATTTCGCGAAGCTGTCAAAGTTAACCGGGCCGGCGGCACCGTTGCTGGCATTGCTGCCGTTGTCGCAGCCCGTCAGGCCCAGGAAGCCTGCAAGGACCATCAGTGTGAGTGCACGTGAGAACATGGCGTTAATCCTTAAGCGCTGCCGTTGGCATCAATTGCTGGTTGATCCCGGCAGCGGGGTGCGAAGGTAGGGAAACGTTGCATCAAAGTCCGCCGCGCTGATTGTCGCCCCATCCGTATAGGGGAGGCCGCCAGACGGCGCGTCGGCCGGGACACAACCGTAGGTCGCGGGTGCATTGAGCGTGCACAGCACCCCCATGACGGCGCGAAGTTCGATGTCCACTACGTCATCACCCGGGCGCCGGCCGTTGGGGAAGCCGGCATTGTCGCCACCCAGGACACCCAGGTTGCTCTGGGCATTGCTCGCCGACACCGGGATCGCTGTGTTCAGGCGCAGCATTTCCCCCGGGGCCGAGAAGTTTGGCGACTTCGTGACACCCTCGATTCCCGTCAGGAATACCGCCACCAGGTCGTTCCGCGGCCCGTTCGGAGCCTGGACGCCAGCGTCGGCAAACAGGGCTTCGACCAACTCCGGCAAGGTCGGGTTGGTGACGTACTTGAGGAACTGGGGATCGTCCTTTGGGGCGCTCGCGTTGAAGCGGTCCTTGTCGCGCAGTCCGATCACCACCTCGTTGACGAGCGGGCTTCCGAGCCGGGAGACCTGGACGAACGAACCGCCCTGAAAGGAGGCTGTTGACCGGCCGCCGACGAACCGCGGGCGCGGGCTCAGGACTCGCGCCTGGGGTACGCTCGCCGTCGTCCAGCCGCCAACCACCGGATCGCCGGCCGTCGTGATGCAACTCGTGGGGACCTCCAGGACGAGCGACGTGATGTTCTTGTCCGACAGCGTGTTTGACTCACCATCGGGCGACCCTACCGGGTTCGTATTGATGAGATCGAAAACCTCGCCGAGGTTTACCGAAAACGACTCCTTGCGCTGGCCCACGAACATGCGCCCGTTGGCGCACCCTGGAATTGCAATGTTGTAGACATGGCTGCGGGCGTAAGCCTCGTAGTCCGGAATCGACTTGCTGCCCACGTTGTCCACCGGCTTGACGAACACGGTTGGTGTCGCGCCGCCATCCGCGTTCGTGATCCGCTGACCCTGTGCGCGTCGGTTGCCGCGGATCAATTCCACCGTGAAGGTCTCGTACACATTCAGGCCACTGCGATCCAGGATGCCCGGGCCGATGCCGCCTGGCACGGTGGTCTTCAGCGGTACCGGAACACTCTGATCGTTCGGGGCCGCGCCCACCGTCAGTGCAATATCCTGGATCTCATTCTGAAAACGAAACCGGAACGTGAGGTCTTCCGCCGAATCGCCAGTGTTGTCGATGTGGATGTCGTACGCCGCCGTGGGATCCAGCTCGAAGTAGTTCGGGCCACCGTAAGCATCCTGCAGGGGCAGGTAGTTGGCGATCAGCGTTACGTAGCCGTCCCGGGAGCCCTCGTAGCTGCGGAACATGTAGAAGTCGGTCCCATCCACCTTGGGCATGCCGGTGATAAACGGCGCCTCCCGGTGGCTGGAGGCTTGAACGGCAAACGGGAGCGCGGTGGCGATCCCGAGTGCCAGCAGTTGAAGTGGAATATTGCGTGTCATGGCGGGTTGTCCTTGGGGGGTTTGCGACTAAGGTTTGCGACTAAGTTCAGTTCGAGTCAGGCCAGCCGAGCGGCAGTGCGACGGCGCTGCCGCCTGCCGACTCTCGCGAGTCCGGCGAGTGCAGTGCCCAGCAGCCCGATGGTGGCCGGCAGGGGTACGACCGTGGTTGTGGCAACGGCGAGCGCACGGACCTGATCGGAGGTGCCGATGAGGCTGGTGAACTCGTCGCCCCCAACCGGCGACGCCACGCCAGTGGCCAGATCAATGGTGTAGAAACGGGAGAGGAAGCTGCCATTCTGCGTGAGAGAGGCGTAGGCCGTGTTCACGCCAGCGACCGTGAGGATGTCGAAACCTACCAGGTCAGTGGTGTTAACGCCGAGGCTGCCGACGGTGGTGAGTTGGCCGTCGTTGGGCGGGCTCTGCAGGACCAGCGTATTCCGCGTGGAGTCAATGCCGTACAGGGAGGTAGTCGCGGCTCCTGCCACATTGTTGGTGTACGCGGAGCCGACAATATTCGGGTTGCGGCCAGCGTTGACGTCACCGGGCGCGTAGAAGAGCGATCCGTCCACGGTGCATGCAGGGAAGCCGTTGTTGGGGTTGCAACGCAGGTTCTGGTCCGCGTCGCCGGTGATCCGCAGCCGGTCCGGCACGGGGTTGAAGTCGAATCCGAATCGGGAGCCGCTGAATTCCGGGGCCAGCGTACCCACCAACATGGCGTCAGCGGTGTCCGTGTCGAGTGTGTACAGGTTGTTGCCGTCGGTCGCACCGTACAGCAGGCCATTCGAGGGACGAAAATCGATGCCGATCAAAGTTTCGTCGTCCCCCAGCCCATTGATCAAGCCGATGTCGAAGGCGAAATTCGGTTCCGAGCTGTCAAAGCCGATCAGATAGCCCGATTCCGTGACGGCAAAAACGGGTACCGCGATAGCGGTGCTGGAGAGGGCCAGCGACAGAATGATGGCGACGACTGAGCGTAGAGATGTCATGGTTGGAGTCCCCGTGTTGTTGGCGTTTGGCTGAGATACGCTCGATTGTCGGCTTTGGATGCAAAACCGCACAAAATATGTCAATGGGCTGCCTTGCAGCGTGGCCGGACGGGCCGTAGCGTAGTCACCATGGATCAGGCCGAACTGCTGCGGCGTTGTGCTACCGGTGACAAGGTGGCTTTCCAGGAGTTGTATCGGGCCACCGCTCCGCAACTCTTTGCCGTCTTGCTGCGTATCCTGAATCGCAGGGATCTGGCCGAGGAAGCGTTGCAAGACACGTTTGTGCGAATCTGGATGAATGCCGGTACCTACCGGCCCGGCAGGGGCCAGCCCCTGACCTGGATGATCAGCATTGCGCGTTACCGCGCGGTCGATCTTTACCGTCGCAGCAGGGCCGAAGGCCTGGTGGCGGACAGTGAGGACGAGCTGGCCGCTGCGGAATCGACCGAACCCGGTCCCGTCGCACTGACTGAGCTGGCGCACGATAGTCGTGCTCTACATCACTGTCTCGACCAGCTATCCGCGGACCAGCAGCGCAGCATCCGGCTGGCGTACATGACGGGCTATACCCACGAGCAGATTGCCGTTGTTACCAAGGCCCCGCTGGGCACCGTAAAAAGCTGGGTGCGGCGCGGATTGTTGGCCCTGAAGTCCTGCCTTGACCGGCCGACGATGGGCGCATGAACTATCGAAACCCCGAATTGCTGGACCGGCTTGCACGCGAATACGTTCTCGGCACCCTTCGTGGGCCCGCGCGGCGGCGGTTTGCAGGGCTCCTGGCTGGTTCGGTCACGGCGCGTCGCTCGGTTCAGTATTGGGAGCAGCGTCTCGTCCCACTGGCGCTTGAACTGGCGCCGGTGCCGCCGCCGTCGCGGGTATGGGACGGTATCGCCACGGAACTCGGTTTCCGCACCGCGATTCCCTGGGCCGCGATCGCGGCCGGGCTGGCGGCTTTGGCCGTTGGTATAGGGTTGGTTTTGGCCAACCGTACACCCGCCGTGCGCGATGTCGTGCGCGACGTCACCCACGAGCCGGCTGCAGTGATTGTCATGGCTGACAAGGCCGGCAAACCCGTGTGGTTGTTGAATGCCTTCCCTGAGCTCAAAGAACTGCGGGCGCACGCGATTGCGGCGGCATCTGTGGCTCCCCAGGCGTCCTACGAACTGTGGATGCTGCCGGACAATGGCGCTGCACCGGTCTCGCTGGGATTACTACCCGAAGTGGGAGACATCACGCTGATACTCGACGAGCGGCGTGTTGAAGTACTCGCTGTGACGTCGACGCTCGCCGTTAGCCGCGAGCCGTCGGGCGGCTCAGCGACGGGCGCACCGACCGGTCCCGTGCTCTACACGGCCACCATCGTCCGGAGCGGCATCTAGTCCGGACCCGTTACTCAGTCGCTGGGGTGCGGACGATCAGCCGACGCTCCAGTTGACCATGCCGGTGTACGCCGTCAGCAGCACCAGCACCCCGAACACGATCCGGTACCAGGCGAAGATCGTGAAGTCGTGGGACACGATGAAGCGCAGCAGCCAGCGGATGCACAGGAAGGCCGAGACGAAGGATGCCACGAGACCCACGCCGATCAGGCCCAGGTCGTCGGCGGCGAAGAGTTCCCGGTTCTTCCAGGCATCGTACCCGCCAGCCGCGACCAGGGTCGGCACGGCCAGGAAGAAGGAGAATTCGGTTGCGGCCTGCCGAGAGAGGCCGAACAGCAGGCCGCCGATGATGGTTGCGCCGGAGCGGGACGTCCCTGGTACCAGCGCAAAGCACTGGGCGATGCCGACCAGCAGCGCATCGCGCCACGTCATGTCGTCGACACTCTCTATCCGTACTGTGTGCCGCCGGCGCTCTGCCCACAGGATGACGAACGCGCCAACGATGAACGCAATGGCCACCGGTACGGGCCGGAACAGGTTTTGCTTGATGGCGCTGCCGAAGAGCAGGCCGAGGACGGCGGCGGGGAGAAACGCGACGGCGACGTTCAGGGCAAAGCGTTGCGCGCCCCGGTCCACCAGCAGGCCCGACAGCACGTGGGTGAATCGGGCGCGGTACTCCCAGACCACGGCCAGCATCGCACCAGTCTGGATCACGATTTCGAAGATCCGGCCCTTGGCGTCGTTGAAGCCGAGGAGGTCGCCGACCAGGATCAGGTGACCAGTGGACGAGATGGGCAGGAATTCGGTGAGGCCCTCGACGATGCCGAGAATGAGTGCCTTGAAAATAAGTACGCTATCCATGCGGATCGGGTGGCCGGGGGCGCCGGTGATTGAATGGCGCGTTGAGTATAGCGGCCCCGCATAGCGCGCTGGACTTTTGACAACAGCGGTCCACTATTCCGTGACAGGCGCCCGAGTCGCGCCGAGGAAATGAGTGATGCCTTACCGTCATCCACGGTCCGTGCCCCTGGCACTGGGTCTGGTGCTTGCCCTCGCGGCCTGGCCCAGCGTGGCCGTGGCGCCGCTGATCGCCATGCTTGCCAAGAAAGTAATCCAGCAGACCGTTTCTTCAATGATCAAGGACACGCTCCTCAACAGCCTGAGCGGCATGGGCTGCAAGGGCATTGCCCTCAGCAACGCGCTGAACACCCTCGATGCCGTTCGCCCCGGGGCCGGTGGCTTGCCTGGCCTGAGCCTCCCCGATGTACCCGCATTGCCGGCAGGTATGCCGATGCCAGCCCTGCCCGGGGTCGGGACTGCTGCGATGCCGGGGCTGGCCGTTCTGGCCGGCTTGCCGGGCATGGATCCGGCGATGCTGGCGGCCCTGCCGCCCGGCATGGCCGACCAGCTCGCTGCGATGTTGCCCGCGTCGGCCGTCAATGCTGGGCAGACGGCGGCGCTGCAGGGTGCCCAGGCTGCGCTCTCCCATCCGTTGTCACCCCCCGAGACCGTGGCGACGATCGATGAACTGGCTGAGCTCGGCTTCCTGCCGGCGGAGTTCCACACCGAATTGAAGGAGTGCATGGTCCTGGTGCCCCAGGCGGCCACGGCCCTTGGCATGGGTATGGGAATGTTCAAGCCGATGATTCCGAAGCTGCGTGACGCACGGGACCAGATGCACGCCCTGTCGCCCGCGGCGCAGGATGAACTGGCTGGAGCCATGGCGGACGAATTGCAGGACGTGCCCGCTGACGACCGCAAGGCGTTCGTCGAGTCACTCGATGGCGGCTTTTTCCCAACCCGGGTCAGTGAGGGCGTCAAGCAGCGGCTGGGTTTGCACTGAGGCTGGGCCCTGGCAGGCGACGCGCCGCCTCGCAAAGTCAACCGGTGTATTTTCCCCCGCCCGTATCTATCCGGGCTCGTCGGGTCCATGCTCCCTGCTCATCGGAACTCCACTCCCGCTGAGTTCCCGCCTTCCCCGCCCGATCCAAATCCGATTTCAGTGCGCGCCTGTATTTTCAGGCCCACTCAACGCAAGGACGTACTTATGCAAACCGCAGCACAAGCGACACCTGGCCATGCCAGTGACCTCCCGGCCCACGACATCGTGGATACCGCCGTCGCGGCTGGCAATTTCAGCATCCTCGTCAACGCCATCAAGGCTGCCGATCTCGTGACCACGTTGAAGGGTGCCGGACCGTTCACGGTCTTTGCGCCGACGGATGACGCTTTCCGGAAGCTCCCGGCCGGCACCGTTGATGGCTTGCTGAAAGACAAGGCCAAACTGGCCAGCATCCTCACGTACCACGTCGTGCCTGCGAAGATCATGGCGAAGGACGTCAAGGCTGGCGAGGCCAAGACCGTGGAGGGCAGCGTGCTGACGATCGCTTTGCCTGGCAACGGTGTGACGATCAATAACGCCAAGGTCGTAAAGAGCGACATCGAGACGAGCAACGGCGTCATCCACAGCATCGATACGGTATTGATGCCCCGCTGACGACCTGCCAAATTTCTGGTTCGTAGCCAATGGCCCTGCATTGCAGGGCCATTTTTTTTAGGACCGTCGGGTTAGTGGCCGCGCTAACGGCGGGACTGCCTAGGCAGCGGTCGTCAGTGGCGGCCACAGTGGTGGATGCATGGCTTGACCTTCAACCGAAGTTGAAGGTCTAGTCTACTCTTCTTAAAACCGCTGACGGAGCGCGCGTCCATGCTCGGAGTAGACGACAGGCTGGTCACACCAGCAACCATGAAATGGGTCAAGGTGGGCCTGCTGGCCGGGCTCGCCACCATCCCCACCACCATCGTTCTCTATTACGTCCTAGGGCTCACCGTCGACGCTGCACTGGAGGGAACCAACCGGATACGGGACTGGTTCTGGGTCCTGGCCTTGCTCGTGCTGGTCAAGGCAACTCTCGCCTGGCTGTTTCGTACCGGGCAGTTCCGCGCGTCCAGCGAAGCCAAGCTGAACGTCCGTGACCAGATCTACCAGCAGGTGGTGAAGCTGGGGCCGGGCATCCTGGGCAAGCGGCGCACGGGCGAGATCGCCAATACCGCCACTGAGGGCGTGGAGTACCTGGACTACTACTTCAGCGTCTACTTCGTGCAGATCTGGGTGGCCATCGCGATCCCGATCTTCCTCTGTGCCGCCATCTTCTCGATCGACTGGGTCGTGGGGCTGTGGACCCTGGCCGGCGTGCCGCTGACGCCGCTGTTCGTCGGGTCATCGGCGCGCGGTTTCCGTCGCATCAGCAAGCAGAACGAAGAGGTCAAGAACCGCAACAG
>JBDSWH010000271.1:0-3794 GCA_039926785.1 Gammaproteobacteria bacterium | reverse complement strand
GCACGACCATGGTGGCAAGCTTCTCGGCGCCAGACCGCGGCACCTCGGCGGGAGGCGCCTTGCCGCACGCCGTGAGAGCCAGCGAAGAACAGGCAAGGAACAACCGGAGCTTGGACATGCGGCCATCATGCCGCACGTCGGCCTCCGGACCCAAGCCGCGGCAGCGCGCCGCACCTCCGGATTCCCCGCGCCTCAAACGATGGCGGCAGCCTGACGCAGCCCCAGGATCATCGAACTCTCCAGCAGGTATTCCCGGCCCAGCACCGGGTCCGCGGCGATCGCTTGCAGGTCTGCCAGTGCCTGCCGGCGGCGCAACGGATCGCGCTCCTGCATGCGCGTGCGGTTGCGGTGGGCCTGGCCGAGAATCTGCCCGGCAGCCACCGGGCGACGCTGCCGCGTGTACAGGTCCAGCACGTCCTCGGATGCACCCGCCCAAACCCGCGCCAGGTGCTCGCACAGGTTGAAAGCGTCATGCAAACCACCGTTCATGCCCATGCCACCACTCGGACTGTTGAGGTGCGCGGCGTCGCCGGCCAGCAGGACGCGGCTGGCACGGTAAGTCGACACGATGCGCTGGTGAATGCGGTACGGGCGAACGTCGTTCACGGGATACGGTCGGGCTGCCGGAACGATTTGCTGGAGTTTGGCTTCGATGGCTGGCAGCAGCAGGGCGTCCTCCACGCTTTCTCCGGTTGCGGCGTACAGGCTCACCCGCCAGAGCTTCGGGAGGCGTAACAGGGAAAAAGTGCCAGTTGGCGCCCAGCAGTAGTTGACGTTGGAGAGCCCTTCCAGATGAGCCTCAAACGGAAAGGTCGTCGTGACCAGGATCGTCGTCTCCGGGTAGGTGCTGCCCTCCAGGTCCAGACCGACCGCCGAGCGCACGGCGCTCCTGGCTCCATCGGCGCCAATCAGCCACGAGGCCTTGACCCGTTCGTCCTGGCCCGCTACCTGGACGTTTACCGAAACGCCGTCGCTCTCCGGGTTCAGGCCGGTGACGGTCGCGCCGCGGCGGACCGGGCACCCGTGGTCGGCAAGGTGCTCCTCCAGCAGGTCGCAATACACCTGCTGCTCGCACTGCAGACGGAAAGGATGACGGGTGTCGCCGGCGAGGACGCCCAGATCGAAGACCGCCCGCTCCCCGGACGGGTGCAGGCGCACCTGCCACGTCGGCGAGACAAGTCCTCGCGCGATCAGCGGCGCGGCGAGACCGAGGGACTCGATCAGGTCCAGCGTGGGCGGGTGCCACGTGGACGCGCGCAGGTCTGCGGGCCGCTGCGCAGTGGACTCCAGCACCCGCACGGGGATCCCCGCCCGCAGCAGCAGCGCCGCGCAGGTCAGCCCCACGGGCCCGGCGCCAACCACGATGACATTCTCCGCCACGCGACACTCCAGGCCCGCTCAGCCAGCATCTTAGGCCCGCTTTCAGCGCCAGCGCCACGGTGCGATGATCGTGACCGGGGGATACCGGCTGGATGACGCAGGACTCGACCGATTCGTCCGGCACGCGCCGCTGGTGGACGCAGAAGCGCTGGTGGGTGGCCATCATGCTCTGCGCGGTCACGACGATCGGCTATGTCGACCGGAACGCGTTGTCCGTTGCGGCGCCCCTGATCCGCCGGGAATTCGGGCTGAGCAATGAGCAATACGGCGAGATCAGCCTCGCGTTCCTCCTGAGCTACGCCATCGGCCAGCTGCTGCTCGGGCCCGTCGTCGACAGGCTGGGCAGCAAGCGCGCGCTGCGCCTCGCGGTGCTGTGGTGGAGCGTGGCTGCCATGCTGCATGCACTGGGCCGCGGCGTCACCAGCTTCTTTGCGGCCCGGGCGTTTCTGGGCCTGACCGAATCCGTCAACCTTCCCGGCGCCTACAAAGTCATTGCCGAGTGGTTCCCGGCACGGGAGCGCAGCCTTGCCAGCGGCTTCGTCACCGCCGGTACCGGCCTCGGCGCCATGCTGGCACCACCGCTGATTGCGGTCCTGATTGCCGGATTCGACGCGCTGCACACCGCCGGCGTGTCACCCCTGCACGGCTGGCAGGCGGCATTCATCGTGCCTGGTGCGCTCGGCTTCCTGTGGGTGTGGCTGTGGCAAAGGCACTTCCACCTCCCCCGTCAGCACCCGGCCATCAGCCCGGACGAGCTCGAGCTGTTGACGACCGATCGCGCGCCGAACCCGGTACACGAGGTTGGCGTGGCGTCCTGGACAGCGGAACTCGGCGCCACTTTTCGCCGGCTGGCGTACTGGTTCAGTTACCGGGAGGTCCGGGGCCTGGCGCTGGCACGCTTCGTCGGCGACGGCGCGTTCTACTTCTTCGCGTTCTGGATCCCGAACTACCTGAGCGACGTCCGGCACTTCGGGTTGCGGGACATCGCGATTGGCGCGGCCATCCCGTTCATCTTCGCCGACGCCGGCTCATTGCTTGGCGGCTGGATGGGGCAGCGTCTTATCCGTGTCGGGGTAAGCGTAGACCGCTCGCGCAAGGCGATGATCTGGGGCGGCGCCCTGCTGGTACCGCTCGCGTTGCCCGCGGTCTACGTGGACTCGCCGGTTATCGCGGTGCTGTGCATGGGACTCGGCGTCTTCGCGATCCAGGTGAAGTCGGCGTCGATGTTCGCGCTGCCGGCCGATCTGTTCCCACCGCACGCTGTCGCCACGGTGTGGGGGGCGAGTGGTGCCGCCGGCAGTCTCGCCGCCGCGTTTTCCCAGCCGCTGATCGGATGGACTATCGATCACTATTCCTACCAGCCGGTGTTCATCGCGGTTTCGATGATGCACATTGCCGCGGCGGCCTTCATCACGATCCTTGTGCGTCGGGTCGAACCCGTCCGGCTAAGGCCCGGCCTGGTGCCATAAACGCCGGTGCGCGTCAGCCGACGTGCAAGGCCAGAAAATCCAGCGTCCGCTGTTCCGCCAACGCCGTCGCCGCTGGGTGATGACTGTCCCGGTCGTCGCACGCGAAGCCGTGATCGGCACCCTCGTAGACATGGAACTCACCCGTCGGATCCGCCTTCCGGATCTGATCGATCGTTGCCAGGGGAATGAAGGCATCCTTCGCGCCGAAGTGATAGAGCACCGGGATCTTGGGCACCATTCGGGTCGTCAGCCGCCCAACCCCGCCGCCGTAGTGCGAAATAGCGCAGGTGAACTTCAGCTGGCACGCGGCCAGGTAGGCGACGCTGCCACCCCAGCAATAGCCGGTGATGGCGACCTTGCCGGCGCCGGCAATCTCGAGCCGCGCCGCCTCGACGTCTGCGAGAACCTGCTCCTCCGGGATGGACATGGCCAGTGTTCCACCGCGTTGAAACTCCCCATAGCCCAGCAGGGCGTTGCGCTCCTTGCGGTCGAACAGGGCCGGCAGGATAGCCGCGTAACCGGCGGCCGCGAAACGGTCCGTGCAGCGCTGCATCTGCGCTGTCATGCCAAAGATCTCCTGGATCACGACGATGCCACCCTTCGGTGGGCCCGGCGGCATGGCTTTCCACGCCACGAAGCGGTGGCCGTCGGCTGCCGTCAGTTCAATCAGTTCGCCCATGGGCGGGAGTAGGCCGGCCAAAGAAAAAGGCCGGCCCAGCAACGTGCCGGGCCGGCCTCTATCAAGCCAGATTAGGATCAAGCCAGATTACGGACCAGGTCCCGGTCCGGGCGGCGTAGCAAGACGCTGCCGGAAAAGCGTGGTGTCCTGGGCGTTCACCGATCCGCTGCAGTTGAGATCGGCCTTGTTGTAAAACGGCGCGGTGCTGGGCTGCCCCAACTGCTGGCGGTAGAGCGTGGTGTCCTGGGCATTGGTGGCATTGTTGT